>JABMQX010000589.1 GCA_013203085.1 bacterium
CAAACAATGGCAGAATCCGGGACCAAGTCGCCCGCGCTCTTTTATCCAAAACCGTGAGCACGCTGTGCCCGGGCGCAGGCGGTCGGGCGAATCACTTTCGCCAACCATTGAGAAGTGTATCCCCTCTCTGGCGGAAAGCAAGGCGATTCGCTCCTTAGTGATGCTCGTCTCCCCGCCGTCGAATTCGGTGATATGGTGGCCGAAAGCGCCGCAGAATTTCCTTTTTGGCCTTTTCGAAAGAGTGCGCATCTTAAATTGCCGAACTGTCGCTAAGCCGGTTGCAAGCCGGGTAGGACTCTCAGAAGGTGAGAAACAGCGATGGGCTTATAGTCCATCACAGGCATCGAAAAAAGGATACGGCAACCCTATCAATTCGTCGAGACGCAGAAGGTCTTGGCACGTCAATGGCGCCGGCGCGCAAGCTAAGGGAAACTGGAGAAGAGTCCTTCAAGCCCAAAACCGAGAGGCTCGGTGGTCACCCTTCCTCAATGACGTTGAATCCCATCAGTACTCCCAGGTTCTTAATGCTCTGCAGGTGATCGCCATAGAACACCACGCGGTGCAGCAGTGTCATCACGCCGCCCTTGAGTACGCCCGCGCCCCAGTTGTGAAACATCTTGCGAGCATCGGTCACTTCGGTGACGAACTGCGTGCGGCAACCGAGCTCGTCGTGGGTGACGTCTATGATCTTCCCGGTAGAGATCAACATGGTGTCGAGGTCGATGAACTTGGCGCAGGTCACAACCTGCCCGATGCGATTCTCCACATCCAACGACACGCCTCTCTCGCTATCGCTCTGAGTCCGGATGGTGAAGGGGAGACGCTTGCCATTCGGCCCGTCCATCTTCGTTGCCGACGTGCAGTGGAAATGGATCAGCGCGTTTCTGGCAGTATCGAAGACCGGGTCGGTGATGAAACCGGGAATCCCGAACGCATAGTTGAACATCAGCATTGTCAGCGTCGAGTCCATGTCCCCTTCGCAGGCACCTACGAGGCCCAGGTCGTTCAGCTTGCTGAACGTCAGGCAACCTTTGGCCGGCCGCCCCATGCAGCCTGAGCTGGTGATCCCCTGTGCCCGTTTCTTAATCATCATGTCTTTTACGGCCAGGTAGAAACGTGCCGAGTTGATGATCTCTTCCCTGGAAGGCTCGACGATCCTCCTTGCTTTGCCAATCCAATATTGCTCCGCTTCCACTTCAGCCGCCTTGAGATCGACGGCTTGGTGTGCCTTGACTGTCTCCTCAATGGAAATCGGGACCAGCTCGGCTCCCAAGCGTTTCTTAACCTGCTCAGCCGAACACGCCGCAGCTGTTCCCTGAGGGCCGCGCACGACGATGATTCGCGTTTGCCGAAGCCGCGGCGCCACACGCATCAATGCGACGACTCGGTCAAGCTCGTCCCAATCGCTGGTGGGAAGCAACACGACCTTCTTGGCCTCCTTTTGCCATTGTGGGAAATACATCCACCCGTGGCCGCTGAACGGTTGGGAGAAGACCGCCGTGGGCAGTCCGACATTGACGAGCCTACCCAGCGCCGGCGCACCTCCCCCATGGCCGGAAAGATGGAACAGCAGGACGCCGTCAGAGCCGACCAGCTTGGTCGCCACCTTGTCCAGTTCAGCAGGAGGTATCAAGTCGCCACCGATGAACTTGACGTCGCCGAGTTTCCGCTCCACTTTGGCAAGGTATTTCTCAAACTTGGCAATTTCCTGTGTCGGCCTGGACAGATAAATCCCGCCGGTCCTGCCAACATAAACTTTGTAGATCTTCACTGGCGGCATCTTGGGCGGCCATTCTTCAAATCCTGCGGCAGTCGTTGACCAGCTTCCCAGCCGTGTACCCAACAGCGCGGCTCCGGCTCCGGCTGCACTCGTCCTCAAGAACTCTCGGCGATTGATCGGATTGCTCATGATTTCACTCCTTACAGACTGTGGCTTCCCGAATGACATTGGCTCACTCACGCACCTGAGCTTCAAAGTCGTTATGATAACCGAAATTGTCTCGCAGTGCAACTTCCCAGAGGGGAGGGAGAGCCAACCCAGAACCGCCCCGTATGGACGGACAAAAAGGATAACGAGTCTTCCCCGCGCCCCACCGTGTCACGCCATTTCAAGACCCCGACAGTATTTCCGAAAAACGTCTGGCGATTTTCAGAGTGCCAAGCCCGAGCACCGCCCAGTTCGTCTTTTCGGTAAGCTTCTCAGCGATCCTTAAGGCATTGGGTGCGCACCGGACATTAGCCTTGTAGCGTCGGCATATCGCGTTTTTGTCCTTTTCAAGACTATCGCACGAATAGTAGCGAAAATGGGGGATTGCCAACTGTCCAAAGTTCATTGTTCGTCTTTGGCTTCTCGAAGTCGATAACGTACTTTGGTTCCATCAGTTGCACCGCAGTACCGGCCGCACTTCCCAGCTGCTCATGCAAATGCTTCCAGCCATGTTGGAGAAGCCCCTGGAATAAGGAGGAAGCGTTCGTTTTGTCTTGGAGTAGGAGACCAGCCCCGTCCCCAATCGGAAGCGGCGGCTATAGCTCTGCGAAAGGCAGGGCTGTCACCTTCGGCCTGAGCGGAAGGCGTACGTCTCCCGGGTGAACCACATAGCCCGGAGCTGCGCGGTCACCAAGGTCTTTCTGGAACTCCTTGATTCCCGAAGCCATGTCCGGTCGCACCGTGGCGGACAGCTTCGCTTCAATAGGAACGAGCTTCCCGTCAGCATCCACTATGATGTCTACCTCTGTACCGGCGGAGGTTCGCCAGAAGTAAACCTGGGGCTCGAGCCCCTTATGGGTCAGTGTTTTGAAAATCTCGGAAAGGATCGCAGTCTCCATGATCGCGCCTCCCATCGGGCCGGAAGCCGCATGCTCCGGGTCACGAAGCCCTACCAAGTAACACAATGTCCCCACGTCCATGAAGTACACCTTCGGAGTTTTCACAAGCCGTTTGCCAATGTTGGCGAAATACGGACGCAACACGATCGCCTGATACGTTGCCTCCAGCACCGAGAGCCAGGTTTTGGCCGTGTTGACGGCGACGCCCAGGTCTCGAGCGAGTTCAGACAAGTTCAAGAGCTGTGCGCTGCGTGCAGCCAGAGCCCGCAGGAAGTTCTGAAACTGCGTGAGGTCTCCCACGTCAGGACCCTGGCGATTCACCTGCGTCGGATCGTGAATCTCGAAAAATAGCCGGGCCAAGGTCTCGTAGTTGGTCTTTCGGTTGTCAAACACAACTTCCACAGCTTCAGCATGGCCTGTGGTCTTGGAGCACACAGCTTC
>JABMQX010000590.1 GCA_013203085.1 bacterium
ATGAGAAGGCGGACTCTTTTCTCAAGCAGCGACTTTACTCGAAAAAGGGATCGCAAGCAATGCTTTCGACGGCACCTAACTTCTTTCGCGCTACAGGGAAGCGGGCGGCTGAAGAACAGATCTTCTCAATAACCTATGTTATGGAAAAGCATGTCATTTTGTGTCATTTTGGCCAAGGGAGAACCCATGAACATGGGGCTATACCGAGAAATAGTCTGACCGCAAGTGGGCTTCGGCGGTGTCTTATATTTACGGAAGGCAGGTTGCGTAGCTATGGAACATTTCGACCAGTCTGTTAGCGACAAAGAGCTGCTGGAAGATTTCGTGAAGAGGGGACATGAGGACTCCTTCAGTGTTCTGGTGCATCATTACAAGCTCAGACTATTCAACGTGGCATTTCATGTGTTGAACGACAGATATGCTGCCGAGGACGTGGTGCAAAAGGTCTTCATGAGATTACTCGAACGGAAGAATGAATTGGCCAGCGTTGAGTCACTGAAGTCCTGGTTGTACAGGACCGCTCTCAACCTTTCCCTCAACATGAAAAGGAGCACGCGAAGAAGGGAGGACCGCGAGAAGTCCGACGAGACTTATCCGACTCCGGAGAGTCCCCGCGAAGGTGCCGCCAGGGCCGAGCTGCGAACAGAGCTGGATCTCGCTCTCACAAAGCTGAAAGCCTCGTTGCGGATTCCACTGGTCTTGAGGTATCTGGAAGGACTTTCCTACTCAGAGGCTGGCGAGATCATGGAGATATCTTCGAATGCCGTCCGCAAGCGAGCAGACCGAGCGCTGAAAACACTACGAAAGTTCCTGATGGGACGGGGATTGCTAATCTCGGTTCTGGTTGTCAAAGGAGGATTGAGAAGCCTCCCTGCAAAAGCTGCCACAGCAGGTTTCCTGACATCGGCCTCTTCGATTCTCAAAGCGGTTTCAGGCACGGGGATCGCCGCCAAAGTAGCTGTAACTTCGACGTCCATCATAAACGGAGGATTGATTATGACTGCGAAGACCAAGATTGCGATAGGCGTTGGCGCCACGGTCATTCTGGCAAGCACGGTCACTTATTTTGCTATAACAGGGTCCGACAGAGGCCACAGGGCGCCCTTCTCTGACACTGGAGCGATTCATCCTCCGCGAGAGGAGGAAAAGACCACGACCGGAAGTCGTATCGTGCGTCCGTTGCCGGATGAGGCAGATCGATCCCAGGGTTTTCTGTGGGGCAAGGTGGTTGACGCTGAAGGGCGGGGGGTGGCGGGGGCGGCTGTGGAGGCTGGAGTGTTCGAGGGGGATTCGCCAGGTTCCCTTGTTCGAATAGCGTTCGTGCAGAGCATGACGACAGATGTGAGCGGGGAGTTCCGCTTCGCGGAAGAGGAGGCCTTCTCCGGGGCGAAGCGGTTCCTGGGATCTGACAGCACGCTGTCGGAGGCTACCGGGCCTCTGGAGCCGAGCCCGGCTCCGCCACAGGCATCGTTGCACAGTCTGCTGGTTGTGTCGAAGGATGGATACTTTCCAGAGAGGCTCCAGGTTGATCTCGAGTCGCCGTCGGGCCCCCATGAGATCGTGCTGAAGAAAGCTCCGGAGGTCAGCGGATGGGTGATCTGGAAGGAGACGCGGGAGCCAATTTCAAGAGTGAAAGTCACATGCACGCCCCAGAAAAGCGACCTGTACCAAGCTTCGAGAGCGGAAACTCAGACGGACGAAGAGGGCAAGTTCAGCGTGACTATTTCTGCCGAAGGGGACGCTAAGCTGTGGGCGGAGTTCGTGAATGCGTTCCAGCCGGAACCGAAAGAGCCCAATGTCCGACTCTTGCCCGGGGAGAAGATCACGAACTTTGTTCTTGCGGTTGAGCTGCTCTCAGATAGTGTCCTCGAGGGGAGAGTGCTCGATCAGTACCGACGCCCGGTGGCCGGGGCCGAGGTCCGCCTGGGCAGAGGCCAGACCATGAGTCCCAAGACGCTCTCTGAAGAGGACGGACGGTATCGGCTGATGGTGCCGAGGGATTGGTACTATCCGAGCCTTCGCATGAGCGATTGGCCGGGCAAACCGGAGATTGCGAAGGTCTCGTTCACGGCGCATGGTGCTTCTGTGGAACCCGCCGACAGCAGCAGACGTGACCTGCCAAATGGAACGTGGGATTGGGCTGAGTACTGGACTCCTCCGGCCGATGCTCCCCCCGAGCGGATCGTGGCGTTTCACCCCGATTATGAACTGGGGATCGTGGAAGTTCCGGGCTTCGCTGTTGGACAGATGCGCCGTGGTGTGGATATCATCCTGTACCAGGGATCGCTCGTTACGGGGGCTGTCGTGGATCAGAATTCTCAACCTCTGGCGGGGGCTAACATCAATGTCAAGATAGAGCCGCAGGAGGGTGGGGTTCTGATGGAGCGCGATCTGATGGAGGCTCGAGGCCACGAGGATTATGTGTGGGTTATGTGGCACAGGGGAGTCCGTGCTGCCGAGAACGGCGCCTACGAGATAAGGTTCCTGCGGGAAGGGGCCTACAAGTTGACCGCCAGTTACTCGCATTGCGACGACGTAATCAAGCGGCTGGAGCTTTCTCCCCACCAAGTCGTGCAGAACTTTGACTTTATCCTGACCACCAAAACCGGCTCCATACGGGGGAAGGTGCTCGATGAGAGAGGGAATGCCTGGACCCATGGAACGGTCTGGATGCGTGTTCACGATATCCCCGGCGCCCCCAGCTTGGGCACGATATACACGGCCAAAGTGGGGGAGGATGGCAGCTACGAGCTGTCCGGCTTATCCTACACCTTCCCCGGCAAGTATGAGCCTCAACTTAAGGTCTCGGATGACTGTCCGGAGCCGGCGGGAATTCTCTGGGCCCCTCCTCTATCGGATATTCCGGCGGGAGCCGAAGGGATGAATCTTGTTGTGAGAGAGTTCCCTGCCGGTGCCTTGCGGGTGCGAGTTGTCGATGGGGGGAATATGCCGATCGAGAATTTCAAGCTCGAGTCACGCATCTTGAGTTTGACCCACGGCGAAAATGCGATCATCGGGGAGAACTACTCTATCGGAGACCTTGGCAAGGAGGTTGTTATAGGTTGGGTCTCGGACGATGGCACCGGGAACATCACCCATGGCGAGGAACGGCGCTACGAGCGTGCGGTCGTTTCGGAATCGGGCGAGTTCTTGGCTGAAAGAGTGGCGCCGGGAAGGTATACTGTCACTGTGGAGACACCTGGCGGCGGCAGAGTATCCAAAGAAGTGGAAATCG
>JABMQX010000591.1 GCA_013203085.1 bacterium
AGTCGCCCTTGTGGGCCCATCGCTCCGGGCAGGGGAGATGAAGTACGTAATATCCCGCTGCCGCTTTTTCATCGGATCGAGAACGCACTCCACTATCTCAGCTCTCTCCAGCGGTGTGCCGACAATCTCTCTTTCCTATAGCATGAAGTCGCGGGGAATCAATCAAGATGTCGTCGGAAACCAGGATTTTGTTCTGCCGGTCGCCGAGCTTTCTCTTGAAAAACTCACCTCGACTTTTCGTGACCTCGTGAAGAGGGGAGACGAGATTCGAGCGACGTTGCAGGATAGAATCCCCGCTGTCAAAGAAATGGCACGGAAAAACGCCCAGTATCTGGCGGAATTGCTCGAGGTCGAGAGCAGTGAAAAGTGAAGCGATAGACGTGAACAGGGAAGGCAGCGAGTCACCATTGGTGACGGTTGTCATCCCCGCTTACAATCGGGAGAGCTGCTTAGCCGAGGCTGTCGAGTCGGTTCTCGTGCAAGAAACCGATTTCAAGTACGAAGTCATGGTCGTGGACGATGGTTCCACAGATAGGACCGGAGAGATTGCACGGTCCTATGGCTACCCCGTGCGTGTTATCAGCAAGGAGAACGGCGGCCCCTCCAGCGCGAGGAACGCGGGCGTCCTGGCCGCGAGGTCCGGGCTGATTGCGTTTCTTGATTCGGATGACCTGATGTCGCCGGGGCGGCTAGCTCGGCAGGCGGAGTTTCTTCTCGCCCATCCGGAAGTTGTGTTGACGTTCGGCGACATCATTCTCGACGCGAATGCCGGCGAGAAATACCGGAAGAGCTTGAATCTGCCTTTTGTGAAAGATCAATGGCTTGTGGTGGACAATCCTTACCGGCGGCTCATGACACGGGGCAACTTTGTCCCCAATCAAACGACCATGTTCCGAAAAGACGATTACCTCAGAGCAGGAATGATGGACGAATCGCTGCTGGTTTCCGAGGATTATGAGTTGTGGTCGAGGATGTGCTCGATGGGGGACTTCGCGTACTGCTGCGCCCCTTTTGCTCTCGTGAGGCGGAACCTCGAGGACAACTTGATGTCCTCCTGCCATGCCCGGACGGACATGGCGCGCGCCCTTCACAAGATGCTGCTCCGCGACCAATCACTCGGCCCTAGGGAAAAACATGAGTCCCTCGCCTTGTTGCGAACATTTCTGCGGCAGATGCTCCGGTACGATCTCCGGGAGCGAGGCCGTCGGCAGATGCTCAAGGATCTTCGGGAAATCGGGTCTCGCCTCGGGCGCTGGTATTTTTTCAAATGGTGGGCGGTGAGCCTTATCCCGCTTCCAATGGCGAGGCTCATCAGCCGCCTGCGGTCGAGAACAACGGGGCCGGCACGGCGGTGAACTCCGCCCTTCCGGATTGCCGCCCGGCAGGCAGTTTCATGTTAGCGTTTGCCTGAAGGGAGTCAACTCGAGCTCGGGTAGTCGGCTTTCCGGTCAGGGCAAAAAAGGATTCCTGTGAATGGACACACTGGCAGATGTGCGGAATTGTAACTGTTCTCAAATTCGACAGAAGCGGCGAAGTTGACCCCGCCACTCTAAAGGCCATGACGGAGGTGATGCGACACCGCGGCCCGGACGAAGAGGGTTTCCACATCCTCGGCAGCGTCGGTCTCGGCTTCCGGAGGTTGAGCATCATTGACCTCGCGGGTGGTCACCAGCCCATGTCGAACGAGGACGGTTCAGTCTGGATTGTCTTCAACGGAGAGGTTTATAACTTCGGTCCCCTGCGAGATGAGCTTGAAAAGAGAGGGCACAAGTTCAGGACGAGGTCCGATACGGAATCCGTCCTACACGCCTACGAGGAGTGGAAGGAGGAATGTCTTCAGAAACTCAACGGGATGTTCGCCTTCGCCATCTGGGACGAGAGGAACCGCACGCTTTTTGCCGCCAGGGATCGCCTGGGAATCAAGCCACTCAATTATTATGTGGACGATAGAATGTTGATCCTTTGCTCGGAGCTCAAATCTCTCCTGCGCCATCCGCGGGCGGATTTGCGTGTGGACTACGACGCGATTGACCAGTACTTCACCTACGGAGCGATCCCTGCCCCGAGAACCATATATCGAAAAGCCCGGAAACTCCCGCCGGCTCACTACCTGAGGTGGCATGACGGCCGCCTCTGCGTTCAGCGCTACTGGCAGGTCAATCCGAGCGACAGACCCTTTCTCTCGGAGGATGACTACCTCGATGCTCTCGATGAGCTGCTGACCGATTCCGTGAAGATCAGGCTGATAAGCGATGTTCCCCTGGGCGCCTTTCTCAGCGGGGGAATTGACTCCAGCATGATCGTGGCGATGATGAGCAAGGTATCGCGGCAGCCGGTCAAGACTTTCTGCGTGGGCTTCGAACAGCAAACCTTCGATGAACGCGACCACGCGCGGATGGTCGCCGAGAAATTCGGCGCCGATCACACGGAGTACGTAGCGAAGTACAACATCGCCGAGGACGTCCCCAGAATCATGGCGAATTTCGACGAGCCGTTTTTTGACTCTTCGGCGATCCCGACATATCACGTTTCAAGGATGGCTCGGCAGGAGGTCACAGTGTGTCTCTCAGGGGACGGTGGGGATGAGCTTTTCGCGGGGTACGACCATTACGTGAGAGCACTGAGGAATGACAGAATCGCCAGCATGATGCCGGGCTGGCTCAGGAAAGTTCTACGCCGCACGAGCCGTGCACTGCCGTTCGGCTTCAAAGGCAAGAACACCCTCCACGCTCACACCCTTCTGGGGCCGGAACTTTTCGTGCAGGGCACAGTCAGACAATCGTTCGACCTTCTCAGAGAATCGCTCTATTCTGAATCCCTGAAAGAAGCCGTAAACGCCTCCGAGCGGTACGCGGTCGTGCGCGATTTCTTCCGCCGATATGAGGGAGAAGATGTTCTCACAAGGATCATTCTGACTGATTTGCAGACGTATCTTCCGAACGACATCTTGACCAAAGTTGATAGGACAAGTATGCTCAATTCCCTGGAGGCGAGGGTTCCGTTCCTGGACCATCGGCTGGTGGAATTGGTGGCGGGCATCCCGTCCGGGCTGAAGTACAGCAACGGTGTGCGAAAGTACATCTTGAGGAAGCTTGCTGCAAGGTATCTCCCCACGGAGGTCATAAATAGACCAAAAAAAGGGTTTTCCGTGCCGCTGCATCGCTGGCTGACGCGAGACCTGAGAGAGATGGCGCTCGACATGCTGACCTCGCGTCGGTTTCGCGAGAGGGGGCTGTTCGAGGGCAGAATCGTCAAGCGCTTCCTCAAGTCCACGTTTGAGGGAAGAGGAAGATACTATCGCATGGTTTGGTTGTTGTTCTGTCTCGAGCTTTGGTTCAGGACAATGGAAAGTGAGGTTCGCTCCTGAGCACGGGGATGGAGACAAGGATGAATTGGGCATCCTTTGGGAAAGGGCGGGATGAGCCGCGCATCGAGGACGCGTTCATCCTGTGCAGTGAGACTTACCCGCTCCCCGAACTGCACACCGAGCTTATGAAAGAGAAACGAAAACGTCCCAGAATATGCTTTGCCGTGCCCCATTTCCCGAAGTACTTTCCGGGGGGAGCTGAAATCCAGAGCTATTTTATCGCCCGGCACATGCTCGGCAAAGGATGGTCGGTTCACTTCACGACAGAAGATCGCGAGGATCCTGCCCCAAGGTTGGAAAACGAGGATGGGATATGGGTGCATAAACTGAAAAGGACGAGGTTTCTCAACCCGATAAAGTGCTGGAGCTTCTACCGGGAGCTTCTTCGGATTGATGCCGATATCTACTACCAAAGGGGGGGAACGGAATACACATTCGTGACATCGCTCGCTGCCAAAGCCCTCGGCAAAAAGTTTGTCTGGGCCACGTCCTCCATCCCTGATTGTGAGGGGAACAAGTTCAGAGGGTCTCTCCGGGACGAGGGCGTCAAGGGCATAAAGCGCCTGCTCCTTTTTCCGGACGCCCGCATCAGGGACGCTCTTGTTTCGTGCGGGCGGAGAAGAGCCGATTCTGTCATCGTCCAAGACCAAAGTCAGCACGTACGGATGAAAACGAATTTCCGCCAGGAAGCCGTCGTCATCAAAACGGGGCATCCCATCCCCGAAAGCCCCGGGGAAAAGGACCGGCCGCCGCTTGTGGTGTGGATCGCAAACGTGAAGAGGCTGAAACGCCCGGAGATGTTCGTTCAGTTGGCACAGGCGTGTAGCGATTTGCAGGCGAGGTTTTTGCTCGTCGGCGGACGCGCGGACCCGCCCTATCGGCGCCGGCTTATGAAGCGAAGTGCCGGATTGAATAATCTTGAGGTGAAATGGGCTGTGCCTTTTCATCAGACGAACGAAATCCTCTCGTCTGCGAGCCTCCTCGTCAACACCAGCACCCGCGAGGGATTCCCAAACACCTTCGTGCAAGCTTGGTTGCGGGAGACGCCCGTCGTGAGCCTCGCTGTGGACCCGGATGGCGTTCTCGCGCGGGAAAGAATAGGGGTTCGTTCGGGGACTTTTCGCCAGATGGTCGAAGATGTCCGGAGGCTGATAGGGGACGAATCCTTCAGAGAAGAAATGGGAAAAAGGGCGAGGGCCTATGCCGTCAGAGAGCACAACCTCGCGGATAA
>JABMQX010000592.1 GCA_013203085.1 bacterium
CACCGAGAAATGGGGGGATGATTTCGTTGACCATTTGGTCGGGTGCGGCCCTTACAGATTCGTCCGCTGGAAACGCTATGCCCTCGTTGTGCTTGAAGCGTTCGACGATTATTACGACGGCCGCCCAAAGATAGACAGGATTGAGTTCAAGGTCATCCCTTACACCGACATAGCGCTTCTGAAATACCTGGCTGGAGAGCTGGATATCCTCGAACAGGTGCCGACGGGGAGGGTCAAGGAGATGAGCCAAAAGCACCCGGATGAAGTCCATATCTGGCCGACCCTCGGGATTTACTATATCGGCATCAACAACGAGAAATCTCCCTTCAAAGGCAACCTAAAACTCCGGCGGGCGGTGAACTATGCCGTCAACAAGAAGGCGATATGCGACGTGATTCTGGAAGGCGTGTCCACTCCGGCGAGAGGCATCCTCCCTCCCGGGATTCCGGGCCATAATCCGAACCTGAAAGGTTATCCCTACGACCTCGAGCTGGCAAAAAAGCTCCTTGCTGAAGCGGGGCATCCGGGCGGGGAAGGGCTGGGGGTCGTCGAGCTATGGTACAACACCGACCAGGGCCACGGTAGAATCTGTATCCAGGTACAGAACGACCTCAGGGAGATCGGAATCAAAGTCAGACTCAGGAACTACGATTGGGCAACGTACCTCGAAGCATGCAAAAACGGAGACCCCATGCTCATGCGGATGGGATGGATCGCCGACATGCCCGATCCGGAGAACTTTCTGTACGTCCTGCTCCATTCGGAGAAAATTGGCACAGACAATTACGCCAGATACTCCAACAAGGAGTTCGACGACCTCGTCGAAAAAGCAAGGTCCACAGCGGACCCGCAGGAGCGAATCGCCCTTTACCGGAAAGCGGAAAAAATGGCGGTGGATGATGCGATGTGGATCTTCATTTACTATTATGGTGATGTGATGATGTGCAAGCCGTACGTCAAGGGCAAAGTTCTGCCGGTTCAGGGAGATTTCGACCTTCCGTTTCAGAAGATGTGGCTCGACGGAAAGATTTAGAAAGGGCTGACGCAGCATTCCGGAAACTCGCATGGAGAACGGATAGAGAGAGTCCTTTGAAGGAAAAACAGTTGTGATTGGCTACATAGTCCGAAGACTTCTCATGGTGATCCCTGTCATTTGGGGGATAGCAACAATTGTCTTCTTGCTGATGTTCGCCGTTCCGGGAGACCCGGCTCGGATGCTGATAGGGCAGCGAAGCGACCCGGCAGCAGAGAAGGTTATCCGGGAAAAGTTCAAACTGGACCGCCCCCTGCACGTTCAGTACTTCAGCTTCCTGGGTCGCCTGGCAACTCTGGACCTTGGAAGGTCGTACGTTAAGAAGACGAAGGTGCGAGATCTCCTCCTCGGCAACGCAATGCCCACAGTGAAGCTGGCGGCCGCCTCCATACTCATTGCCGTCGTCCTGGGCGTCAGTGCCGGCATCGTTGCCGCCTATTTCCACGGAAGGTGGATTGACCTGACCGTGATCACCGGCTCCGTGCTCGGCGTTTCGATTCCGATATTCTGGCTGGGGCTGATGCTAATGTTGGTATTCTCCGTTTTCTTGCGGGTTTTGCCGCTTCCGGACCCGGCTACTCAAGACCTCAAGCACCTGATACTGCCCGCTGTAACGCTCTCCGGAGTAATGATAGGTTACATTGCGAGGATGACGCGGGCGAGCCTACTGGAAGTTATGCAGCAGGATTACATCCGTACCGCCAGAGCGAAAGGCTTGTCGAAGCGAGTGGCGATCCTCAAACACGGGCTCCGGAACGCTACCATTCCCATTGTCACGATCATCGGCCTCAACTTCGCAGGTCTCCTCGGCGGGGCCATCGCCACTGAAACTGTCTTCTCGTGGCCGGGCATCGGCATGCTGATGGTCAAGTCTATCGAAAACCGGGACCTACCCGTCGTGGAAGGAGGAGTGGTCGTCCTTGCGACCATCTTCGTGGTCGTCAACATCATTGTTGACATTTCGTACGCATTCCTTGACCCCAGGATTCGGATCAAATGACGCCCTATCCGGCTCGAATTCCCACCTGTTGAATTCGAGCCTCACTCCTCATTCCTGATTCTGCTTCGTACTGTCGGGCGCTCCCCCTCGCTTGACAAGCAGAGGCCGAAGGTAAAAAGTGAACATCACACCCGCAGAAATGATCAGGAACCCAAGATAGACAAAACGGACGCCGGGGTCTCTGGCTACATCGAAGACCGAGAACAACTCGTGCTCCGGGTCGTAGCTCGACTGATATATCGTGTAGCCTTTGTATCTCAAGGGCCGATTGACCTCGATCGTTTTGGAGGCGACAACCTTTCCGGCCTCGAAGAGCTGAACCTTCGATTTGAAATCCTTTATCTTCTCGATTCGCTGATAGAACACCTGGACATTGGAGTCGGGGTCCTGGTGCATCCCGGGGAAATTCGCGAAGACCCAGTGCTCGCTGTTCTGCGACCCGTTCTCGAGCTGCACTTGAACCGCGGGATTGTTCGGCGTGTCGGAGCGGCTTCCATAGGTTCCCTCGCCCAAGACGACGAAGTCCGGCTCGTACCGTAAGATCGTCACAAAGTAGGAGGTGTCAGCGATCCGAAATCTCTTTCCGACCTCCAGGGGGAAAGCTCCAATGAAATCGGGGTCCACGACCCGGATGACAAGCCTCTCATGGACGCCGCGATTGCGATAGCGTTCCACCTTGAAATCCCGGAGATGAACGGTGAAGGGGAGAGAGATTTTCTCGCTGTCGCTATAGCAGGTGTTCCCGGAATGTCCTATGTATAGTTGCATGTAGCCCCGCTCTCCCGAAACAGCGCCGATCACCACACCGATGACCATGACCAGTACGCCGGCGTGGGTCACGGTCGTTCCAACCTTTCTCACCCTGAAAGACCATCGCCCCGCCGTGCAGAGAGCAAGGTTCAGACAAAAGAGTCCAAGAAGAGAGATGAACCACCACGAATGATAGATGTACCGACGAGCCTGCGTTTGGTTCCTGATGACGGTGGCGACGATCAACACAACCGCTATCACGGCAAGAAGTGAAATGGCAAGTTTCACCGAGCTGAGCAGTTTTAGCAGTTTTCGCCCCGCTGAGATTTTCTTCGAGGTTTGGACATTCACCAAATCTTCTCGCCTTTTGCTGCGCCAGGACATTGAAGCTCTATCGCGGGCCACGGGCCAGCCCCCTGAAGCAAAAACCCCTTGGCCGAGCTGAACTCTCGCGGCAAAACCGAGGATAAAAGAGGCTCCTTCACAGGGAACGTTCGCCAAAGATATCTTCTACTGCCGAGCATCAGGATGCCGACGTCGTGAGGGACGCCCGCTCTCCCGCCGGCGGTGCGAATAAGCTCACCGAGCGTGTCGTGCGATGACGGCAACCTCCGGCGAGTTTTTTGTCTCCCGCGGAGTGACAATTCCCTGCGATCCTCTCTTACGGAATGACTACGATCTTCATGTAGCGGCCGGACTCCGCCATGCCGATTCCTTCGACCACGCGCTCCAGCGGAATTGTCTC
>JABMQX010000593.1 GCA_013203085.1 bacterium
ACAGAGACCGCAGACGAATGTCAGACGGGATTAACAGGATTTTCAGGATTATCCGGTCCATCCTGTTATCCGGTCCAACTCTTGAAAGGGAAACCACTTGAGCCGAACGAGTCCTCTGATGCGAATTCTTCGCTACGTTCGCCCGTACCGGGGCAGGATCGCTCTTGCTTTTGCATGCATGGCTTGCTACGCGGTTGTCAACGCTCTCCAGCCCTTTGGGGTCATCACTATAGCGAATACGGTGCAGGAGAAATCTGGCGGGAAGGAGGTCTCGACGGTGGAGACCGTTGGAGTCTCCGATGCTTCCGGATCCGTTGAAAGGGATGAAAAAGCCGGAAAACTCGATCTCATCCGGCGTTTCGCTGAGTCCGCTCTGAGGGTCCAGGAGTGGCATTACCTCCACCTGGCGATAGCCATTTTCCTCATCTTTTTCTTGAAAGGGATTTTCGCCTTTTTGCAGAGATTTCTGATGGAGTGGGTCGGCAAACGTGTGGTCATGGACCTTCGCGACCGGCTCTACCGTCACTTCCATACGCTATCCGTCGGTTTCTTTTCCGGAGCCCGCACGGGGGAGTTGATCTCCCGCATCACAAACGACATGATTGTTGTCGAGCAGGCAATTTCCCGCGTGGTAGCCGATATTTTTCTTCAACCGCTGAGCATCATTTTTATGATAGGTGTGGTTGTGTTCATGAGCTGGAAGCTTGCAATCATCACCTTTGTAGTGTTCCCACTGCTTTTCTTCCCCCTTCTTAGCGTGGGGAGGAGAATCAGAAGGAACTCCGGCAGGATACAATCTCTTCTGGCCAACCTGACCGCAATCATCCAGGAGACCTTCTCCGGCATCCGTGTGGTGCGGGCTTTCGGTATGGAAAAGTACGAAACGGAGAAGTTCGCAAGGGAGAATCGCAAGGTTTTTGATACGAGCGTCAAGGTTCTGCGGTCTCTTTCGGTGGTTCGTCCGATGATCGAGTTCGTCGGCGGGGCATCGGTCGCCGCGACGCTCATCCTCGGCGCCCAGGTTTTCAAAATGGAACTGCAGCATATCCTCGGGTTCTGTACGGGGGTTTTACTCCTCTACGACCCTGTGAAGAAGCTCGGTCAGGTCAACAACCTTCTCCAGATAGGGATGGCGGCCGCGGAGCGCGTTTTTTCGATCATGGACACCCGTGCAGCCATAGTGGAGTCGCCGAGAGCTGTCAAAATCCCTCCCATGAGAGAGGCCCTATCTTACAGCGGGGTGAGTTTTCGGTACGATGACGAGCTGGTTCTCAAAGATGTCTCCTTCGATATCAACCGAGGTCAGATCGTTGCGATCGTGGGGCCGAGCGGAGCCGGAAAGACCACCCTCGTCAACCTACTTCTGAGGTTCTACGACCCCACCAGCGGCTCGATAAACATTGACGGAGTTGACATCAGGGAAGTCAAGATTTCCTCTTTGAGGGATCAGATGGCCATTGTCAGTCAGGAAGTTATCCTTTTCAACGACACGATAACCGCGAACATAGCCTACGGTCGGCCGGACACCCCCTTTTCGGGGGTCGCGGAAGCGGCTAAAGCCGCTAACGCGCACGGCTTCATCTCCTCACTCCCCAAAGGGTATGATACGCTCGTCGGGGAGAGAGGTATCAAGCTATCCGGGGGGGAAAGGCAGCGAATCGCCATCGCCAGGGCTATTCTTAAAGACCCTGCCATCTTGATTCTCGATGAAGCCACTTCCGCGCTTGACACTGAGGCCGAACGGCTCGTCCAGGGCGCCATCAACAAGCTCATGACCGGAAGGACAGTCCTGGTGATCGCCCATCGCCTTTCTACGATCATGAACGCC
The DNA here is from genome assembly GCA_013203085.1 of bacterium. Taxonomy (GTDB): domain Bacteria; phylum Auribacterota; class JABMQX01; order JABMQX01; family JABMQX01; genus JABMQX01. The sequence goes on from JABMQX010000593.1 coordinate 1,829, forward strand.
GATACGATTATTGTTTTGGAGAAAGGGAGGATTTTGCAGAAGGGAAATCATCATCAGCTCATCCAACAGGGTGGGGTTTACAAGAAACTTTACGATATGCAATTCAAGGATGTCTGAGCTTGAGGAGAGACCTCTCGCAAAGGCGCCAAGGCGCAAAGGATTCCGCAATCCGTAATCTGCAATGGACCCGTTGTGCCATGCGACTAAGACAGAAACTTTTTCTCG
>JABMQX010000594.1 GCA_013203085.1 bacterium
GGATTATCCTGTCCATCTTGTTATCCTGTCCAACTCTTGCATTCTCCTCTGCGGTCTTGGCGTCTTGGCGAGAAAAATCCCAGAAAAGAAAGCTCTCGCAAAGGCGCAAAGGATGGCTGAAGATCAGATGCGGAGGAGAAGAGAGGATTGTCGCAGGTTCACCAGTTCCTTCCTGTTCTGGATAAAGGGGATGCCATCGGCAATTGCGCGATGGCCCTCAGGCGACTCTTTCGCCGCCAAGGCTACTTTTCGAACATATACGTCTGGCGGCCCGGCAAGGGACTGAAGAGGGAATGCTTGCCGTATCGAAAGCATCGCATGGTGAGCTCGCCGCGAAACGCGGCTATTCTCCATTTTTCGATCGGTTCGCCCCTATCGGACTACGTGAAGAGCCTGCCCGATAGGAAGATCATGATTTACCACAACGTGACGCCGAAGGAGTACTTGACCGGGATCAGTGAGCAGGTTTACTACATCGCGAAATCGGGGCGAAAAGAGCTGGCATCGCTCGCCGGGCGCATGGAGCTTTGCCTTTGCGACTCGGAGTTCAATCGGAAGGACCTTCTGGAACTCGGCTACGAAAACGTTCATGTCGTGCCGATCCTGATGGACTTCTCGCTCCTCGATCTCGAACCGGACAGAAGGGTTCGGGAGACGTATGGCGACGAGTGGAGAAACTTCCTTTTCGTGGGGCGAATTGCACCCAATAAGAAACAGGAGGACATCATTCGAGTTTTCTATTATTACAAGAAATTCATCAACCCGCGTTCCCGTCTTTTCCTTGTTGGAACGGCGAGGCAAATGCCGAGGTATCTAACGATCCTAAAAAGCCTCGTTCAACGGCTGGGGCTTCGGGACGTGATATTCACTGGTCAGGTCACGCAATCCGAGCTGGTCGCTTTCTATCAGGCTGCCGATGTGTTCGTCTGTATGAGCGAGCATGAGGGGTTCTGCGTTCCACTGGTAGAAGCGATGTACTTCGGAGTGCCGATCGTGGCTTTCGATACCGGCGCCATCACGGAGACACTCGCGGGAGCGGGTGTCCTCGTCGGGGAAAAGGACCACCAGTCAATCGCAGAGATGATTGATCTGCTCCTTATCGACGAGAGCTTACGGTCGAGAATCATCAGTGTTCAGGAAGAAAGGCTGAAGTACTTCAAGAATACCGGGCAGTTGAAGGCTCGCCTGCTCGGGAAAATCAAGGGCATCATGAACTGAAATAAGACACCAATTTCTTCTTAGCGAGCTTTGCGTGAGGTCTCTTTTTTCGCCACGCGGAACGCGTGGTCACCAAGACGCCAAGAGGGCAGAGGAGAGGTGAACCGCTGATGAACGCTGATAAAGATAACAAGTCTCGAAATCAGCGAGATTCAACCGCGTCCATCTGCGTTTATCTGCGGTTTTCAAGGCCCTCGCGAGTCGGAGTTCTCTCACCAAGACGCCAAGAGCGCAAAGTAAAATCCAATTTGTTGTGAAGGGCGATAGGAAAATGGAGCTGACACCCGCAACTAAGAAAATCATCGAGGGCTTCGACAAATTCGTCATGCCCACTTACACGCGAAATCCCATCGTCATCACTCGCGCCAGAGGTTCGAGAGTCTGGGACGCGGATGGCAAGGAGTATCTCGACCTTTTCGCGGGCTGGGGCGTCAGTGGCATCGGATACTGCCATCCCAAAGTCGTCGAGGCAATCAAGTCCCAGGCGGAGAAGCTCATCCACATGCCCAACAACTACTACAACGAGCTCCAGGGAGAACTCGCTGAAAAAATCTCTTCTTATTCTTTCGGCGGGAAATGTTTCTTCTGCAACAGCGGGGCGGAGGCGGTCGAAGGCGCCCTGAAGCTTGTCCGCAGGTACCGCTCCCTGAGCGGAAGGCACGAGGTCATCACCATGGAGAATTCTTTCCACGGCAGGACCTTCGGCGCCCTTTCAGCGACCGGCCAGGCGAAGTATCGGGAGGGATTCGGCCCCATTCTGCCCGGCTTTCAGTATGTGCCTTTCGCCGACTTCAGCGCGCTGAAGAACGCCTTTTCCGAGAAAACGTGTGCGGTGATGGTCGAGCCTATCCAGGGCGAGGGAGGCGTGCATGTCGCTTCGAGGGAGTACTTCGAGCAAATGAGAGAACTCTGCTCACAGCACGATGTCCTCCTGGTTTTCGATGAGGTCCAAACCGGCGCAGGACGGACGGGAGAATACTTCGGATACCAGCTTTACGGGGTGGAGCCGGATGTCATGACACTGGCTAAGCTGCTCGGCGGCGGATTCCCCATCGGAGCGATAGTCGTGCAGCCGAGATTGGCGGAAGTTCTTGTCCCGGGCACTCACGCTTCGACTTTTGGAGGCAGTCCGCTCGCGTGCGCAGCGGCTCTTGCCGTTTTCCGTGCGATAGAGGAGGAAAACCTTCTCGAGAACGCCA
>JABMQX010000595.1 GCA_013203085.1 bacterium
GGTTCTCTGCGGCGTCGGTCGGGTCTAAGATGTTGAACCGGTGCGTGTCTTCCCACCAATCCGCCATTCCATCGCCATCCGTATCCTGCGGAACCGGATCGAAGATTGCAACTTTGCTCGTGCCCCACACTACGCCCAGGTCCTCGCTCACCTTCGTTCCCCTTTCCACAAAACCCACTGAGTGTTTCTCCCATGCCCCGTTGGCCTGGCTGAAACCGTACACGTAGCTCTGATCAACAGTCACAATCGCTACGCGCCCACAAACCTCTTCCGCCGTGTAATTGCCTGAGAAGGTAACATCATCCCATCCACCACGTCCTGCATCGTACCCATATCCCCTTTTCGGACTCCAGGCGACACAAAGCTGCTCTGCTGCCTCGCCGCCTGTCGTGCCGCCGGCAACGGTCACACTCGTCCACTTGTGCCCCAAGACGTCATAAGCGTGAACCGCGCTGCTGCTTCGAATCAAGGCGAGGTATTCCCCCGCAGTTCCACTCTGAAGGGTTCCCGAAATGGCTTTTCTCTTCCACGCCGCGTCCAAACCATCGTAGGCCAACGCCTGCGTATCGGTCCATAGCACGGCCACGTTCTCAGATGCTGCTCCCTCAAGCGGTCCCGGGACAAGGTGTTCCGTCGCCCATACACCCCTTGCTGCCGAATAGCCAACAACGTTCAAATCCGTTTTTACAATTCCGATGCCGTCTCCCATCAGCACTTCCGGCGAGTTGCCGGTCAGAGATTGTGACGCCCACGCGTCGAGACGCGGACTGTAGCCGTGGACTTCCTTGTTCGTCCACACGACGGCAACGTGAGCCGCCACGTCGCCCAGCGCAGACGATCCCGTCAGTGAAGTCGTCGTCCATCCCCCAGTCGAGGCACCGTACGCGTACGCCTGGCTCCCTGTCCACACAAGCGCCACACCCTGGCCCACTTTCGCCCCTTGAACGACGACCAGGGGACTGACGGAGGACCAACTCGCCTTCGTCGGACTGAAACAATGCGCCTTGTTGCTGCTCCAGATGAGCGCCACATCCTCGTCGGCCAGCCCTCCTTCCGGGGTCTGCGACAACGTCGTCTGTGTCCATGCCTCGTCGGTGGCGGTCAGTGCATACGCCGTGCTCGGTGTCCACACGACTGCAATCCGCCCTCCGACTGCCGACCCTGTCGGTTCCATCGGAAGCGAAACCCCTGTCCATCTGCCAGAAAAGCCGCTGTAGGCCCAGATTTCTCTCCCCGCAAGCACGAGGACAATCTGCTTGCCCACTTCTATAGAATCGATGTTCTGGGCCGGTGTGCGCTTCTCCCAGCTTCCAGTCAAAGCGCTGTACGCATAGACTCTTCTTGTTCCTGTTTGTACCACGGCTATATCGTCGCACACCTTGCAGTCAACAACCTGCTCCTGCAAAGGCTGTTCTGTCCACAAGCCCAGCTCTGAACTGAACGCCCATGCCTCTGTCTGCCCCCAACAAATCGCTACTCTCGGCGCAACCTGATAGCCCAAGAGGGTCAAGGCGTTCTGCCTCGTCCATCTATCCTGGATATTCTCTGGCCCGCGGTGGTAAGCATGAACCACGCCCTGCGTCACCATCAGCGCAACACTCTCGTCTACGACAACTGCCTGTATTTCTGCTGGCAGGACTTTCTCCACCCATGACTCGGCACAATTCGACGGCCGGGCCATCATGCCCACCGACACGAGCAATCCAACTAACAACAATAGCAAGGGCCTGACACCAGCCAATCTGAACATAGTCTTTCCTCCACTTATCCCGCCGCTCTCTGGCATAAACGGTGGCTTCTTGACCAACGAGATCATTCCAAGACGCAGGCTTCGCCAGTCACCACAATGGCAGGGGCACACGCCCTTGCCACGAGGCTGCCCTGCATACGTGACAGCAACCCCGGTGTTCCGTGTCCACGGTTCGGAGACGCGGAGAAGACCGTTCTCCTTCGTTGCGATGATCTCGAAGGACGTCCGAATGCCCGGCAGAAGCGCTCGGGCTCTCCGCTGGGTTACGTACTTTCTCGCATTCGCATTCCAGGCCTGCCTCGAAATCGCAATCCCGGAGTAGGATCCTCTCCGGCGAGGACACATGTTCATGACCGTAGTGACTGTCGAAAGCCGGCTCGTTTCCTATCTCACAACCTTCCCCCTGAGAGGACGCAGGAGATCCCCGTGAGGAGAGCTCCTCCATCCCCTGAGGGGCATAATCCAAGCAAGGCGGAGGGTCTGGCGGGGGGCCCTGGAGAACCCTCCGCCCCTCCGATAGAGAAACGCCGTTTCCGCGCGGCTCAGGCCGGAGGCGTCCTCACCGAACCTGGGCCTCTTCGATGGTCGGCGTGATGAAGATCATCAGCTCCCGGCTCACGGTCGTCTTCGAAGTATGCTTAAACAGATATCCCAGTATGGGGATAGACTTCAGCAACGGGACTCCAGTGACTCGCGATACCTCCGTCTGCGTTACCAGTCCTGCGATCACGAGAGTCTCTCCGCTCTTAACGCGGATCCGGCTGGCGGCACTTCTGGTATCGAGAATGGGAACCTTCGCCGATCCACCGGCTCCACCGCCCAGGATCACCGTCTCGACTTGAGCGGTGACCTCCGGCTCCACATCGAGGGTCACGTAGCCGTCCTCGTTAATGTGCGGCGTGACCCTCAGAATGACCCCGATGTCCTTGAATTCGACGCCTTGGATCTCAAACGTGCCGGTTTCAGAATTGAAGGCGAAGCTGGGGATCGGCCATTGTCTGGCAACTTTCATGGTCGCAGGCTGATGGTTTATCGTAGCGATCCTCGGGTGCGACACCAGCTTGGTATCTCCATCCTCGAACAAGGCGCTGAGCACGAGATTTATGTTGCTGGCGGTGAGGGTAGAGGTCGTGACCGTGCTTTCCACTTCATTTAGAGCACTTTCCCAGGTTGAGGAACCCATTATTTCGCGGCCAAGATCTCGCGAGAAGAGCTTGAGCGTCTCGGTGCCACCGGGAATCATCTTAGAAGTGACCGAGGAGACCAACTCCGCCGACGTCGCGGTATCCGCTGTGCCAGTTACGGAGCCGGTCGCTTCCTCCTTCGCCTTCACAGATTCCCTGCCGAGGTTGCTCAGTCCAACCCCATACTCTTTCAAGAAATCCCACTTGATTCCGAGGTTCTTGGCGGCTTCAGTGGAAGTCTCGATGAATTGAACCTCGATTTCAACCTGATCGAGCTTCTTATCGAGTTCTGCAATCGCGGACTTCAGAATGTAATGCCTCGCCGGAGTGGCGTTGAGGATAAGCCTATTCCCAACCTGGTCGGCTTGGATACTCTCATCCTCGCCCAAGATCGGCGTCAACATGGTGGCGGCGCCGGGCATCGGTTTGGGCTCCTCATTCACCGTCACTTCGTAATCCGCTGCCGGCATGTAAATAAGATCATAGACCCTCGTGGTTGGTGGTTGGGCAACGGCTTCTTCCTGGGTCATGACCTTGATAACGTTCTTCTCCTCATCCTCGATCATTTGCAGGTTGTTGGCTTCTAGGATAAGCTCGAGAGCCCACCGCCATTCGACCTGCTTGAGGCTGACTTTGACGGTGCCTGTGACCTTGGGCGTGGCCACGATGTTGACGTTACCCCACTCAGCAATGTACTCTAAGACCTGCTCAATCGGCGTATCGGTGGGCTTGTAATCGCGCAGCTCTTGCTCTTCGTCCTCTTCAGCGGCGAATGCGGGCACTGCAAAGAAAACCAAGCCCACGATCGCAGCCAGGGTGATCAGGCAGAGATTCTTCTCTTTGTTCATTTTGCCTCCTCCTCTGAGATGCTGTCGAACTGTCACTCCAGTTTGTAATTTGTTTCCACTACTTTTCGTAGTCGCCTCCTTCAGGCACGCTCGCGTCCGCGGACACCAGAAATGTATTTCATCTTTGTCCAGCCCAGGACAAAGGTTTCATTCTTCCGCAGAATCGGCCCTTCCTTTTCGGAGAGTTCCCTCATCAACGCTTCGTTCTATGCGCCCTTCACCTCAATGAGAACGGGCGGCGAGGGGACCCCGTTCGGTCGCACCGAGATCTATCGTGCGTCCGTGGGAACGGGCCGCGGTTCAACCTTGATTATCTCCCCCTGGTCCGGCGCAGGCCCCGGCGTTATAGTCCATTCCTGCGAAACGGGATCGGTATATGTCTTGCCGCGTATGAAGCCCTCGGTGACCTCAAAATGAGCTGTGAAAAACACGTCGAAAACAAGGTTCCCATTTTCGTCTTCCCTCTTTGGCCGAATGGCCAGCCCTTTCGGGCTCAGCAAGTCGAGACTGTGAGGTGTGGAACCGGGAATCCCCCGGCCGCGGAGAGCGTCGGCGTCGCCCGGGTTGCGGAAGTGCTTCCTGAACGCGGCCCGATCAGGGAAACTTGCCGCGAGCTTATCAAAAAACGCCTGAAAGCGGAATTCTTCACGCTCCAGAATCTGGGGGTGCACGAGGGCGTAGGCCTCTTCGGCTTTTCTCATGCCTTCTTCGATTTCGGGCTTCTTTATCGCAAAGGCCGGCAGGCTGCGGACAGCCGTAATCGCCTCGTTCAGTCGGTCTAGCTGATTCAAGAGGCGAGTGTATTCCTGCTCGGTTACCGTCCGTTTCGCGTGCCGCTTCTCGAGTTTCTCGCGGAGATCCTTCGCATCATCTATATCCAGAGCCCAGGAATCACGCGGATCCTCGTCCAAGCGGTAGAAACCTTTGACAACCGCGTCATTCGCCAACCACGTCTCCCTGAGTAGCTGCGCCGTGAGCGGTCTCCCCGCTTGCGATAATCTGTCCGAGACCTCTTTCTTGAACCACTGTTGGTCAACCTTGTCCTTCCATGGCCCTCTCACAAATGCGGCGGCGTCTTTGCTGAGCTTTTCCAGTTCATTGAGCTTCCTGCGTAACGCTTCCACATCGTTTCGGGTGCCCTGTCCCGGTGCCGACTTCGTCTCATCCGTCAGAAATTCCCCGAACTTCTTCAGAAGCTCGTCGCTGGAACCCTCGATGACATCTTGATCACTCTTGATCCCTTCCCAGCGAGACTCAATCTCTTTCCGGGTCTGTTCCTCAAAGGCGAGGATCTCGTCCACGGCCGCCACGAGCTTCGGCCCGGGCTTCATCGCCTCGACAAGCGACTTGAGGTGCGCAGCCGGCTTGCGCCACTCCCTTCTTTGCCACTCTTCCGAGAGCGCTGCCACGTCTTCCAGCGTTTTCCACTTCCTTGGTTGGAAGGACGACTCGATGGCAGCGATTGCTCCCAAGGCCTCCTTCGTCTTCTCGGGTCCCTCTTGGCTCCTGGCTTCGTCCGGAGGCGTAATGGCCAACTCCTGGTAAGACGCATCCGGACGCTTCGCGATCTGCCGGGGGTCGTGCCTTGCCGGCTTCACTTTGTCCCGCACCGCCAACACACCTTTCAGGTGCGCATCCTTCTGCCATTGCTCCCGACGGCCGGAATCCTTCGTGTCTTCAAAAAAGGCAGCAAACCACTCTTCGTAGTCAGA
>JABMQX010000596.1 GCA_013203085.1 bacterium
ATAGACCACGGATCGTTGTTGCCGTTGAACTCATTTGTGATCTCGCGGTTTGACCCGCCCAGCCACATCACTCGCATTCTGTCTCGTAGCTCAAGCCCCTGCTCGCGGGCCTGCAGGATGGCCGATGCGATGTTGGTTCCCGGTCCCACGGGCACGACCCAGACTGGGTTCGTCGGTGAGGCCCCGCGGGCAGCGGCGAGAATCGCTTCACTCGCCTCAGTCACTACAGGCACGGTGTCAGACCATTCACCGCTCCCAGGTACGCCCAGTCGCTGGTTGGCGCCGCGAAAAACGAACGGCACGCGATCCTTTGGGAGGCCGCTCGTCTTCGACAGATCGATAATATTGAGTATCTCCTCATAATTGATTGGCTCCTGCCCACCGCCATGATGAACGCTGTTCACACCCAGGATGTCCAGCTCGCTAAACAGGCCGTACCCAAGGTAGTGCTGATCATCCTGCTCGTTTTTCTGATCGGTGTCGAGGACCACCTGCGGTACGTGAACCGTCTTACTGGTATGTGCACGGAGAATCGCAAGGCACTCGTCGGAATACTTGCCATCTGAGACGGTGAGTTTGACTTTGTAGATATCTGCCTGGCCAAAGACGTGTTCAATCGTGCGTCCGGATCCGTGCCCACCATCACCGAGATCCCACCGAAAATCCGTGATCTTGCCGACCGAACGATCCGCCGCAAAGCGAACCGATTTGCCGACCATCACCGGCGCCGAGAAAGGTGTGATGCGAGCTTCGATGGGAGGCACCGCCGTGACGGTCCCCCGCAACCTTCCGTGGTTCTTGCCGTCAGAGAAAGTGACGGCAACTTCAAAGGTTCCCGTGGATTCATAGGCATGGGCAACCGTTTGTCCCTCCGCCTTTCCGCCATCGCCAAAATCCCAGCGCCAGGAACGTATCTCCCCGAGCAACGGTGTGGCACTGAGTTCTACAGGCTGGCCGGCGCGAACGGCCCGACGCGGCAGATTCAAACGTGCGTCAATGGGCGGGCAGTAGGCGACAACCCATGAAACGCCCTCCTCGCCTCGGAAGTGAATGCTCTTTATCGGCGTCTTTTTGTCCCTGCTGAACACACTTACACGAAGCGCATCGAACTGAACGGGCTTCATAGCCGACCCGCCCCAAACGTAGCGACCTCTGTCGTACCATCCGCCGACGCCGCGAGCGTGAGTCAACCATCGTCCTCCTCTTCGCAGATCGATCTTCCAAGCTGTGTTCGGTTGCGGTTGGTTGTCATACACGCCGCTGAGCACAATCAGGTTCGCCTTAACGGGGCTACGCCACTCGGCCATCCACCAGGCAGGCCGGTCCTCCGGCACCACACCCAGGTCCTGCTGAAATCCGACTCCGTATTCATGCCACTGCGATGTTTTGACAAAGCGCCGACGTTGCAGGTCGTAGATCATGTGATCGGGAGCGCCGCGGAGACCTTTCTTGTACGATTCCAGGCTGCCGGACACTTCGGCGTCAACCAGAAGGTTCTCCGCCAGTTCAGGTATGCGGGGCACCACCCCAAAGCCTGGCGTCAGCGTGAAGTGGATCGCAAGAAGAGCGATCACCGATACAGGACTGATTCTTCTCATGATGAATTCTCCGGCGTTACGACGCGAGGTAAGTGTTTGGGTTCACTCTCCTCGATTGTATCAAACTGTTTCCCTTATCGCCAATTTGACGTCTGAGCATTGCGACTGGTGAGCCGCCATCCTGGTATTTGGTGTTGGGTGTTCCCCCACGGGCGACTCAACACCGCCTGAATCCTGGAGTAAAACTCGTAAAGCTCACGACGAATTAAGATGGTCAATTCACCTGGCGAGGCCTCGCTGTGGAACAGGGCGCGTAACACTGGTATCGTCGTTCATCGCCGCCCGCTTCCGGGGACGCTTCGCCATACCTCGACTCCTGAGAAATTCGCGGCCCCTCCACTGCTGGTGATCTCGATCGTTCCGTCTGAAACAGTCACCATCCATGGTCCCAGCCGTCGCCACTCTCCTTTGTGGCCACTGTAGTAGTCACGTGCAACCTGCCGCCCCTCCAGCAAGATGGTGAACGTCTCCGGATTATTATCTTCCCACACGTAAGCGGACACTGCATATTTCCCGCGTGGCACGGCTCGTAGCGTGATGCTGGCTCGTCGATTCCATCGGAACGAATGAATCATCTTCGCCCGTGCCTCGTCGGTCGGAGGGCGGAGGTGTACGCCAGGGCTGTTGACGGGACGATCGTTGCAGACGAAGTTGGCCGCGTCATCCCCATCCCACTGGCTGCCGTAGATCTTGACGGCTGGTCCATTCAGATTGATGCCTCGGTGGAAGGCCCACCTTCCAGTTTCGGAGGGAGGTCCGCTGAGTTTGGTGATGGGTGTTCGCAAGTAGTGCTCTTGTGATCCCGCCACGGGAGGAACCTCAACCGGCTTGCCGCTGATCTTCAGGATCGCTCGCTTGGATGCTGTCAGCCGCGGCTTTCCGTTATCGATCACCTCTAAGATGATGTGAATCGCCCTCCCCGACGCGTTCTTCGGCACCGCAACCGTGGCCTCGACTGCATCCGCTCCCTGGATCGGCACTTCACCCGGGTAAGTCCCCGCCTCTGTGTACACCCACCACTTGTAGAAGCACCCGTGGCGGTCTGGGTCGTAGGACCCGGCCGCGCTGAGCTTGACAATCGCTCCAGGATCGGCAGCGACTTCAAGGACCCTCCGGGTTCGATCGCCGTTGCACACCGCCACTGGGTCGTGATTGCACTGTCCGTACGGCTTCACGCACCAGTCCATTCTCGCCTCGAAAGCGTTCTGATAAGCCCGTCGCCAGCGATGGATGGTGTAGAGCGTGTCGGGACGGCCGCCCCTCCAATCCTCGGCGGGGACGTACTCGCTGCCGCGGCCACTTCGTCGGAAACGACCTCCCCAGTTGCACCATTCCGGATGCTCCGGATCGCTGAGTCCGTTAGGCAGTACATAGAAGAACGACGGGGTGTCTCCTTCCTTCACACCTGCCTTTCCGGAAGCCTTTGCAGGATACTCCGGTCCCAAGGGACCATGCCCCGTTCGGACGTGCCTTTCCAGCCACTCGGGCGAGATCAGCGATTGATCGCCCGCCTGCCAGATGCCGCGGAACAGACCACGCGAGAAGATCCAGAACACGTCGGGGTGGTGTTGCTTGACCCACCCTGCTGTCTGGTCTTGGTCAGCAATTGAGTGCACTCGGATCTTCCGCTTGAACGCAGCGAGTTGTTCGGCGGAACGCGTCTGTTGAACCTTCCATATGGCCTGGGCCAGTTCGCGCGGCCCGCCCCAGATCGAAAACCACACCGGCCGCGGGTCGTCCCGGTCAACAACGTGGATGATCCAGTCCGAGGCTTCCGAATCCATGCCTTGACCGACGCGATGGGGATCACCGTTGTGGCCGTCCTTGATCAGGCTCATCAGGTACTCTTGTGACGGATAGTCTGGCCGCTGCTTCCTCAGATTCGGCAGGGCCTTGCCGTAGGCGCGGACGACTTTTCGGATCAGCTCGGGGCGTGTGTTCTTGTAATGGCCATGCCCGAACCCTGTGCAGAGGCCTTCGACCTCGAAGTCGCACCCATACAACAAGAAACGCACCAGGGACTGGGTGTCGTCCGGGTCGCCGCCGATGTCGGTCATGACCACCACTCGCGGCTTCTCACTCGCAGGCGAGCAGCCGTGCGTGAGGAAAATCGAAACAAGTACCGCTATAATGCTTGACAAGATTCGGACTCTATTCATGGTTTCCTCCCATCATGAACGTCCGCCGCATTCTCTTTCTTGCCCCACAGAAGGCTGCTACCATCATCTCGGGGAAGTGCGAAGACAGATCTTCCGACAAGAGAGAGCATAACGCGCGCTGGGATCTTCACGCAACGACTGACCTTTGGAAACAGACACCATGCGATGTTTCGACCGGATGGAGCCTCCTGAACGGACGGGAGAAGCAGACTGGCTGAAGCACTGATCGTTGAGTATACCTGCGCATAATGGCGGATCGCGCGCTTTTTCCATTATGCGGCGCGACAGAGGAAAAGCCTCACGGGCGTCCATGGGTCAAGTGACCCACTACTGGCTTTCCCGTCCCGCCAGCATTACTGTCACCTCTTGTCCAACAGAGCTTCTACTCCTCGTAATATCCCAATGACCCGATCGAGGAATAACCATTCTTGCCAGTTGGGACCTTGCTCCTCTTCCTGGGAATCTCACTTGCAATCTAACTCCATACTTGTCCTCAGACCTCGCAGCAAGGTCACACTGCGGCGCTGCATCCCGATGAGCTATCGTCCGCCGGGAGGTTATTCCAGGAGGATGATATCATTGAGTCCCAGCTTCGTTTCAAATGCAGCGATGTAACCAAATCCCGCCTTGCGCAGAACTTCGGGGGTGTCCTCAACTGAGAATTTCAGTGCGCCGTTCTCAACCGAGCGGACGCACTTGACCATCCGCCCAACCGGCAGGCGAACGGTCAGGTCAGTGATCGGCTCATAGGTGAAATTCGCGAGGACCAGGGCGGTTCCTTTCTGGGCATCATACACGCCGGCTTCGACCACGGGGTGTGATAGCTCCACCAGCCGGGCGGCACCCCGGGCGCGCGCCGACGAGTTGATCAGATGCCGTTCCGTGGCCGGATACTTTTCTTTAAGCTTATCTGGCACAAACTTCGCCGCCTTCAGATAGGAAACGCCCGGGCAAGCAGCGAAGTACGCCGACCTCCCTCTGCCAAACGTGCCTATAGCGACGGCCGGGAGCGTCCCATCTCCGAAGGTTCCGACGACCTTCGCACTCGTAGGCGCGAAATATACTTTCGTGCCCACCACGCCGAATTGGGTGGCAGGGCCGATCGTGTCCGTCTCGTTAACTCGCACGAGGTCGATGTATTCCATAGAATTCAGCTCGCCGCGGACGCGATACTCCCCGGCCTGGATTTCCGTTTTCACCTCTGGAGAAATCCCGAAGGCCCGGGCCAACCCTGGCACAGGCTCGTTGAATTCGTTTCGGCTACCCGCGGCGCAGGAACCATAGAGGTACCCTCCGGAGTGTACCCAGCCTTCGATGGCCGCTACGGCGGCGGCGGAAATGCAGGGGTCGGTGACGTAGAGCACGTCATAATCCCTTAACCGGCCAGCCGCGACATCTTCCTCGGTGAGCATGTCCACCAGGTATTGCTGGTGCACCAGTGACAGGTACGTCGCCCGACGTTCAAGCATGTGGATGTAGCCGAATGGCTGCCAGAGGTCTGAAGAGATGCTGTACAGCAGGGCAACACGTGTCTTGCGGACCTTGCCTGGGGCGAGAATGTGTTCAGCGGCCGCAAGTTGACGGACGATTTTGGCGATGCCGTCGTATTCTCCGTGTAAGTCAGACCAATAGTTTTCCGTCCCAAAAGCTGTGGGGCCATAGGTCCAGTAGAAGAAGTGTTTCGCACCCTGACACAGAGCCGATGCGCACTTGAGACGCAGATTCGTCTCGTCGCTGGGAGTGATCCAGGCAATGATCGGCAACGTGCCACAACTACCGCTGCGAAAGATACTCGCCTGGAAGCCCATCAACTGAAACCCCTCCCAGGTATAGTTGGGACCGTACATGTACTGCAGTCCCATCCAGTCTTCAATCCCGATCAGATCCACAGCCTTGCTGCGGGCAAGGTCGAACCAGTCCAACGCCAGCGGCGCCCCTCCCCAAGTGGTGTTGGGAGTCATGCCCATCCCTAAACCTGTTCCGCCGAAGTACGGGTGGTCGGCTACCAGCGTGGAGGTCACCCAATTGCTTGGAAAGTACTTGTGAAAGGTCTCGGTGTGCCACCTGATACGTTCCGTCCCGGCCTGTTGGCGAAAACGCGAGGTGTAATAGAATACCCGCCTCGCCGCTGAACCCTCGGTCTGTTCTCGCTGCCGCAAGGCTTCGGGTGTTTCGATCGGCACAATATCGGAGATGCTCGAAACGCCCAGAGCTTTCGCGGCGATATTCCGCTCTCCCAGCCACCCATGGAAATGCTCGATTGCCTTGGGATCGTCGCCGATTCGCGGCCGACAGCAAACCTCATCGGCGAAGTTGAACGGCACGCGTTCGGCAGCCATCCCCTGGAATCGCTGGGCATGCTTCTTCATCAGAGCGTCGATGCTTTCACGCGTCGCGCCCGGACCAAAATCAACATCATGTGTTTGACCGGGGAGGCGAAGCTCAGGGAACTTCTCGTGAATCTCGTTGGTTTGGTTGCCAACCACGTTAAAGCCAAGCAACCAGAGTACCTCGGCGCCCGGGACCGTGGGTCCATAGAAACTGGTTTGGATTATGTGATTCTTAGGCGAAACGCGGATGCCGCCGGTAGCCCCACGCGCCCATTCGAGATGGCGCTGCTCCATCTGCGACAAGCTCTCCAGGCTGTCGGCGTCTTTAGCGAGGTCCGGGGAAACCAGAAAGGTCGTACGGCTACCAGTGAAAGACTCCTCAAAACGCTTAACCACTCTCTCCGGGACGGGGGCGGTGGCTAACTCGATTACAGCGACGCGACGGGGATGTTTCCCTTCGGTGACGAACTCGGCGGTGATGTTTGGGAACTCCGCAACGCCCCCGGCGCGGTTCAACCGGCCGTGAAGAAGTTCTCCTGCATGAGCCTTGAGATCGAACCAACCAGTCCACTCACCCGTGGCAAGGCGTTTCGCGGCTTCCCCATCCGCCCCGTACGGAATGACCGCGCGCCTGAGGTACCACGGACTAATGTGGATGTGTCCGCCAAGCCGAACGAAATACTTCTCACTTTGCGGGTGCAGGAGCTTCAAGCGGACAAATACGCCATTCTCGGCGGCTGTTGCTCCCGCGGTGCAGAGTACCGCGTAGACACCAGCCATCAACGATGTGATGGTACCGATTCTTCTCATGATAGGTATCTTTCTCTCTCCGTCCATGCACCTGTGTTGTTTCACCAAGGGCTTTCTTTCAGAACCCATCATCGGGCAGGAGGCTGTGACTTCCGTCTTCGTCATACCATAGGTCCCATTACTGTTCCACATTTCGAACTCCGCTGACTTTGTGCCGGGAAAGAAAGTTGCTCGTTGTTTTCTGATCGTACTACGCCTTTTGACCAAGGAATGGGGTGCCCTTGAACCCGTTGAGGAGAGTTGTCAATAGGCTTCTTTCTACCACATACCAGTTCGGTATCGATTGAGATTCAGCCAGACCTGACCCTGATTATCGTAACACGCCTTGTGCCGGTCGTCCATGAACAGCCGTTACCTGGGACTGGGGCTTGCCACATAAGGCTGTGGTCAGCGAGGTAGGGCTACGTGACCGTCGCGGACCTAAATATGCTTCTACGCGCTTTCGTCTGATAACGTACGGACCATTTCCAAGGGGCCAAAAAGTCAAGATACCGGCGCGATAGTGAACGATATTGTGCGGGTGCCTTCCCGTCTCTCCGTCCGAGTGCCCGGGTCTTCGCAACCGTTGCGGTGACCGACAAGGTGACAGCCATCCGTCGCTGGTCTCGCACAAATGTCCCGGATGCTGAGAGTTCACTCACGTTGCGAACACGACGTTTTAAAACAGTGTCACCGACGACAGCAGCCCTGCAAACTGGTAGTCAAAACCTTTGTAGGCACCTTGCCCCATCGGCAGGTCAACCAAGCACGATTACGTGAAGATGGTTGACTTTCCTTGGAAACGTTCTGTCTTCTGACCAACATCTATACAGCCTCATTGACCATTTCGATCTGTTTGAATCTGCAGAAATATTCAAGCTCCTTGCTGATGTCTCCGTAGCAAGTCACGCGATGTATTCCACTTGCCCAGTTTCTCCACAGTTTCTCAGCGTCACCGTCGATCTTCACGGTGATTTTGGTGCGACAGCCCCTGTCCGTCTCCGGAGTATCAATAATCTCTCCCGTAAAGAATCGCAGCAAAGATGTCCCATCCAGTATTGCCTGCGTCACCCTCTGTCCGACCCGCATCTTCACCTGCGGCACGGCACCCTCTCGACGCTCCATGACACTGCGTAGCTTGTATGGGACCGCAGGCCCCTCTGGACCATCCATTTTTCTGGTCCCAAGGCAATGGATCAGAGTCGCCGTATTGGTGGAAAAATCAAAGGTGGGATTGTTCACAAATCCGGGTTTTCCCACCAGCCCCTGGAACAGAACGTGTATAATGGCGCAGGGAAGATCCGATTGACAGATCCCGCCCAATCCGATGTCGTTCAGGCGAGTAAAGCCAATACACGGGTAGGCTGGGGTCTTGCGCCACATGCTTCCGTAGCAATCAGCGGTCATCACCGTTGCGTCTTCTTCATCCAGCAGCCTTTCGAAAGCCAGCGCCAACTTGCACGACCTGAAAA
>JABMQX010000597.1 GCA_013203085.1 bacterium
GGGGAGTGAATAGAAATACGTTGACACCCTATGTCACATAGGGTAAATACACCCGAGGTGCCACGGTTTTAGTCCGTCACCCGCCACAGTTTCCTACCGCCCTTCACACATCTCTGGGGCGCTGCTATCGCCCGTAATTCTGCATAGCTCATTCTCTTGACGCAACTGATTTAGCGATGGTCTCCTTCCCGGCGCACCACTTCGGTTCAAAGCAATCGTCGAAGGTGCGCACGTACTCTGGCGAAGGCGCGCGATCTGCTTCGGTGGGGCGATACTGTGGCGGAAGTGCGAGATCTGCATCTGTCCATAAGTTATCCTGAAAGCACATGGCTCTTCGTTGTAGCCAGTCAAGTGCGTTAACTGCTGCCCACTCTTGCTCGATGTGTCTCGGAACAGGCGGACCGGCGAGGGGGGAGCCAAAGTTGCGACTCTTTGAGGTCTCGGGGATTTGGCGGGTTTTCGAGGGGCTCTGTCCGCTTTGTCCAATCAGTTGTTGGGAGTGTGCAGCGACTTCCCGCCCGAATGGGGAGCTCAGCGGAGGCGATTAGCAGTTTGCTGGACCAGCTTGGTCGGCTGGAGGTGTTTCTCCCGAGTCGCCGGGGGAGTATAGTCTATTTCTGTTCGTTATCGTTGTGCTGTTCGGCGATTTCGCCGGTGGGCAACTCGATCTCCAGGACTTTGCCCCAATTGAAAGTAATGCGCAGTTTGGGGCTTTTCTGATCGTGCACAAAAGTAAAGTCCGCTTTTTTACGCCAATGACGGGAACTCAGAGATATGTCAACGCGCCCGCGAATCTCCTTTTTTGTCAGGAAGTCCTCGGGTCTCAGATCCCTGACCACCTTACCCTCCCTATCGTATATCACCAGCGAGTGTTCATAACCCATTCTGGCCCAAGTATCCAGAGTTACCACAAACAACTTGTCGTAACTCTTGAATAGCAGCGCTCGTACGGGAATGTTGACAAGCGGTTTTTCCCAGAGAATTCTGTCCGTTCCGTCCTCAGTGATCTCGAACAGTATACCTCTGGCTATGGTGTCAGCCTTACCTCTGGAGGCGGTCTCCGGTATCACTCTGAGAGCCCAATGACCGTCATCCGAAGCAAACATTCGTGGTGTTGGATTCGCCCACGAGTCTGCACGGCAGACGCAGCAAAAAGCCAACACGCACATCCCACCGAGCGAGATCAAAAACCTTCTGTTCATGTGTGTTATCCTTTCATTCAACTTGGAACCGAATGGTTGGCAGCTTAGCGGTGGTGCGATACCGCATCCGGTGAAGCCGGCTGTTCGGAAAACCGTCTTTTTAACTCCTTCACGGCCTGATAGTCATCGTACTCCCCATTCAGCACCCCGACATAGAACTCAGCCTCCCGTTCCTTTGTCAGGTACATAAGGTAAACCCTCCCTTCTTGCAGAGAAATGCGACCGGGACCGTTTACGACTGGGTCCAGCACCTTGCTCCAATCCAAGGGGGTATACTCGATAAGAACCTTGTCCTTTGTCTTGCCCTTCACCACCTCCATTACTCGCACAGTCGCGCGGAGAGTTCTAACAGGTAGAGGGGGGTTAGATGCCAGTCTGATCGTCGAGGTGGTCCCCGTGTCCTTGACTTCCGTCACAATCCCTATCAAGACCAGATCCGACCTCTCGTAGAGCTCCTCGGGACTCCACCGTCGCACCGGTCGGGCAAAAGCGGCAAAAGAAATCACGCCAGCCGTCGCAAAACTTAGTAGAGGAATCGCAAGCCTCCTATTCATAAGAAGTGCTCCTTTTCCGTGCAGTTTCCGAGGACTATGACACCTTGTCCCCAAAAAGGTTCCGGAAAAAGCTCCGTAATTTCCCCCGTCAAATCGCTGTCGCCGAAATACTCTTTATATGGTTTCGGCATAAGAACCTACTCGCCCTGCTTTCAAAGTAACGCGCACAGTATCTTGCCTTTCCGACCTTTGGGGGGCCATATTGCGCATGTCCCCGAAAACGGCTATGGGTCTCGGTGTCGCCAACAGCAAAGGGCAACGGCCGCTCGATGGGGGAAACGCCAGGTGGGTCGAGTTTACGAGCGTTTGTTGCCTTTCGTTAACTCGGTTGCTCTGGATGAATCGAATGGGACACGAACTGGGTGCGATCTGCTCTACGCTGATACGAACTTCAATGGGGAGTTCGAAGAGAGTGAGAGATATGTTTCCACAGCGGCGAAAAGGCACGGGGCATGGCTGGCGTTTTCCTCGTTCCCACCGGTTGATTTGAATCTCCCATACAATGAGAGCGCCGAAGGAATCAAGGACCCATGCCAGGTTTCTCTGGGTTATCGGCAGTACCCTCGGCATGGAGTCGCAGAGGAGATCTCCATAATGGCCAGATTCACCTTTGGGTGCGGAGGAGGGGCCCGGTATTCCGTGGGAATACCAGAAGGTGACTACCTGGTCGAGGCCACTGTTGACACCGGGCCACTCGCTGGCCTGCTGACACGTTCGATGAGTATAAGGTTCGATGGCAAAAGGGTCGCACAGTGAAGAAAGCGATGATCTTCTTTGAAGTTGCGCTGTTCGTCTTCGCTTGGTGCGCCAAGGTCAACACGAGAATATCCTTTCGCGAGGATCGGCCGGGACAGACGGTGCATCAGCGACCGGAGTGGCCTGAAGGATTGGCGGAGCTGCTCACCCGGGGAGCACGCATTTACGGCTGTCAGACGGGCTGGCTTGGACGCGACGAACATTCCCTCTATTTCAGCGGCGATACCGACGACTTCAACTGGTTTGTTGAGCAGTACGCGAAATTGAAGGGCGTCTCGCGTACGCTCGGTCAGCATCCCGGTCAAGGGCAGGCAAATAGCATCATGAACAAGCAACCGGTTAGACCGTACGACTCGATGGTAAGTATTACTTCCCACTATACGAAATCCGGGCGAAACTTCGACATCAGTGTGGAGCTCTGGGTTGGCGGGGAGGTTGAGCTGGATAGGCTAAAAGCCCCAGTCAATATGGAGGTTAGGGCAAGCGGGAAGGGCGAGGAATTCGACAAAATCGAGAAGTTCACTGAGGAGCACAATGCGAAACGCAAATAGCCCACCGCGAAGCCTGCTGAGGTGCTGGCCAGAAGCCTTCTTTTCTACTCTGCCCACCTCGATCCAGTAGCTTGCTACCGGTGATTCTACGTTGGACCACCTATCTTCCAATCTCGAACTCCACGCGCCGTGAACCGGCATTTTTCAACAATGGTTCAGAGTGCGCACGTTTACTGGCGGAAACCGTGGATCCGAGTGATAACCTGTCCTGAAAAGCCTTTTTTGCCAGCTGATACGTTCAGCCATCCCTGCATTCCACCTTTTCCGAGCCGCCGGTTGCTTCCATTGAGAGATTAGAGTACTCTGACGCCAGGAGAAGGTAGTGGAGCGACTGGAAAAAAGCCACGTAGGATAGGCGCATTGGAGAGATGGGACAATGATAACCGTGAAATCGAGTCTTTCAGTTTTGTTTTTTGTAGGAGTTCTTGTTCAGTCGGTCGAATCTTCCTCTCAACCGCAAATTGCCGGCTTGACGCTGATGAACGCCGATACAGATGAGCCGATACCCGCTTTCGATCCACTGAAGGATGGTGCGGTACTGGACTTCAGCAAATTGCCGACTGCGAATCTGAATATTCGCGCGAACACACATCCAGAGACGATCGGAAGCGTGGTGTTTGCCTTGGACGAAAACCGGAGATACCGCGTCGAGTCGGAAACACCGTATAGCCTGAACGGCGATCAATACAAAGACTATCTCGCCTGGACCCCGAGCCCGGGGAAACACATCTTGATTGCGACGCCATTCTCCCTGAAGCACGGGCAGGGAGAGTCCGGAAAACCGTTCCAGATCACCTTCACGGTCATGGGATCGCCGGCCTTCACCGCTCATCCCAAACCGGATCGGGAGGCGTTTTTTGTCGAGGAGGAAGGACTGATAGTCGGTGAGATAGAGTCCTGTCCACCAACCAGTGCGTGGAGAGCGGAGATGAGTCAACCGGGCTTCAGTGGCGGCTTCTATTACACGTGGAAAGGGCCTAACCTTCCCCGAACGCCGGGCCACGGGGTGCTCACCTACCGGCTCCACATCAGTCGGCCGGGCAAATACAACCTGCGCATCCACAACCGTCGAGACACTACTGACTCAGCCAAGGAAACCGGTGTCTGGACGCAAATGGATGACGGCGAGTGGATCAAGGCGTACTCCAAGGTCGGTGGGAAGTGGAGATGGTCAACATATCACGAGCAGGGCGCCGGCAAAAAAGTTCCAGCCTGTTATGAACTAACGATGGGGGAACATTTCCTCCGATTATCCGGACGATCCTACGGGTTCAGCATAGACCGTTTTCACATGTACCGGGAAGACAGAGCTAAAGCGCAGGACACCGGCATCCAAGAGACACGCCCAACCAAGCCCGTCGGGCGAACGGCCACCCCAAGAACGACTGAACGAGCACGAAAACCTCGGATTACTGGCGAACTCAAAGTCTGGCATAAGATCACGCTGACCTTTGATGGTCCCCGCACCTGGGAGACCGCGATTCCTAACCCCTTCACGGATTATCGTTTGGATGTGACTTTCAGCAAGGGGTCGAATCGCTACACAGTTCCGGGCTATTATGCGGCAGACGGCAACGCCGCCCATAGCGGCGCGACGCACGGGAACAAGTGGCGCGTGCACTTCGTTGCGGACGAGCCGGGCCAGTGGGAATATGAGGGATCTTTCCGCACCGGCAAGAATATCGCCATCAGCAGCGATAGCAGTGCGGGCAGAGCCGTCGCTTTCGACGGTGTTAGGGGAAGCTTCACAGTTGCTCACACCGACAAGAGAGGCCGGGACCATCGCGCCAAAGGCTTCCTCAAGTATGCTGGCGAGCGCTATCTGAGGTTTTCCGGCACGGGCGAGTACTTTCTCAAAGGCGGCGCCGACAGTCCCGAGAACTTTCTGGCCTGCGTTGATTTTGACGATACGTTTGACACCGAGGGTCTCCACCGCGAGGGTGAAGCCACTGGCGGCAAGTTCCTCCACACGTACGCCCCTCATGCGGGAGACTGGCAGGAGGGCGATCCCACCTGGAAGGATGGCAAAGGCAAGAACATAATCGGCGCCCTCAATTATTTGGCTTGTGAGGGCATGAACAGCGTCTACCTCATCACCTACAACATTGACGGCGGCGATGGCAAGGATGTTTGGCCTTGGACTGGCCCAGGCGAGAGATTGCGCTTCGACTGCAGCAAGCTCGATCAGTGGGAGATCGTCTTTTCGCATATGCAGAGACTGGGGCTGATGGTGCATATCATCACGCAAGAGCAGGAGAACGATCAGGGGCTTGACCGTGGCGAACTCGGCATAACGCGCAAGTTGTACTACCGCGAGTTGATCGCCCGCTTCGCCCATAAGCTTGCCTTGATCTGGAACCTGGGCGAGGAAAACACAAACACAACAGAGCAGCAAAAGGCCTTCTGCCGTTATTTCAAACACATAGATACCTACAAACATCCAATTGTCTGCCACACGTTTCCCGGTCGGTATGACAACGTTTACAGACCGCTATTGGGATACAAGTACTTCGATGGGGCGTCCTTGCAGACCACCGACACCCACAATCAGACTGTCAAATGGATTGATCTGTCGGCCCAGAGCGGGCGTCAGTGGGTCGTATCGCTGGACGAAATTGGCCCAGCCGACACAGGGGTCAAGCCTGACAAGGACGACTACTGGCACGACGAGGTCCGACAGAAACATTTATACGGCAATCTCATGGCAGGTGGCGCAGGTGTGGAGTGGTATTTCGGATACAAGTTCGCCCATAACGACCTCAACTGTGAGGATTGGCGTAGCCGCGACCACATGTGGGACCTGACACGCTATGCCCTGGAGTTCTTCAACAAGTATCTGCCTTTTGCCGAGATGAGCCATAACGACGAGTTAACTTCCGCCAAGGATGATTATTGCTTCGCGCAGCCAGGCAGGGTCTACGCGATTTATCTGCCCAGAGGTGGCACAACGAAATTAGACCCGGGCCAATTTTCCAAGAAGTTCAGCGTGGAATGGTTCAACCCTCGTACGGGCGGCGAGCTGAAAGCAGGTTCTGTTAGGTTCGTAGAAGCCCCGGGTTGGGTTTCCATTGGCTTGCCTCCAAGCGACACTAACAAGGACTGGGTGGTACTGGTGAAGTCGAGGCAGGACTAACCCAGTGAAGATTGTGTGCGCAGAGACATTAGATCTTGCTTCTTTGCGGACCTCATTGAGATGTCAACCCAGGTGCGACCGCAATATCGCTGAACCGAAGACAAAGGGATGTTGTTAAGAGCATGCTCGGTTCTGACATACTCTTCGTTTCTCATGCTATTTGGGCGTTTTGAAACAGTGGCGCCGTACAGTGGCGTTTTTGTCACTTCGTCCACAGTACACAGGTATAGTCAACAATCAGTGCTTCAGCCCGTGCGCTTCGCTGGTCCACTCGCGGGGTTCTGCTTGGAGGGGACGATGAGCCTTCCTCCGGCGCAAATTCGGCGAACGGGTGAAGCGGGCTTATAGGCTAAGAGAGATCGTCTTGCCGGGCTCTGTTTTGAACGGTCCAGCGTCGAATTCGCCGATGATCTCGACTTTCCTTCCGGCTAAGTTGCTCTGCATTCGCACGGAACGCTCGCAGGTGAATTCTCACCCGTACTCGAACGTTCCGCTCGCTACTGTTTTTCCTGCTTCATCTATGATTCTGTAAGTGGGCACGGGTGGCCTCTTGCCGTCTTTTGCAGGCCAGTCGTATTTCTCCGCCCCCTGCCCTGAAAGAGTCAGCGAGAGCTCGGCGGACGGGCTACGCGAAGGTGACCGACTCTGCCGCCTCATCGCCTTCAAGCCCGACCCCGCGCCCGCGCCGCCGGCCTCATAGCAGCAGCCGCACTTACCCAGCGCAAACAACACCGAGACTCACTTTGAATTCAAAACGTAATTCGCCTCATCCCTCCTCGATGACTTCCATACCCATCAAACGCGCAAGGTGGTACACAGTATCCATGTGATCGCCATAGAACACCACCCGGTGCA
>JABMQX010000598.1 GCA_013203085.1 bacterium
GTTGATGGCGGTCGGATTCAGGGGACGCGACTGGGGGAGACTACTACAGAATTGCAGATAAAGACAGAATCGAGCGGGGGATCGGCGAGCGCCATCTCGAAGACCCGCATCGCAAAAGTGACTTACGAACCTTCATTTTACACTGCCATCTACCATGCTCGCTTTTTCGTAGCAGGTGCTTTTCTCCTCGCTCTGATCGTCGTTCTTGTCACCTGGTTCAATTCGCTGGAGATAAAAGAGTGGACAAGCGCCGCGTGGACGTATGCAAAAATGATTTTGCCTTTGCTCTTCGCGGGAGTTTTGGTCGCCGGTTTCCTCCTCGGCCGTCCCGGGCATGGGGCACTCATTCCGGAGGAGTGGATTAGCTCCAGCGTCGGCGGAAACTCGTGGCTCTCCAATGGCGTCGCCAGCATCGCCGGCGCCCTGATGTACTTTGCGACGCTGACAGAAGTCCCCATCCTTCAGGGGCTCCTCGGCGCGGGCATGGGTAATGGGCCAGCACTGGCACTTCTTCTCGCCGGCCCGGCTCTTTCTCTTCCAAACATGCTCGTCATCCGGCAGGTAATCGGCACGAAAAAGACTCTTGTGTTCGTCCTACTTGTGTGCGTGATGGCGACGATAACCGGCAAGATTTTCGGGATGCTGATTGGCTGAGCGAGGGTGCCGCATCGCGATGTTGAGGATAAGGCCTATGGGAGTTTAGCCCAATGTCGAACGCAAAAGAGAGACGAAAATGGCACGGATAGAAAGGAGCAAAGGCAGTGAATCAGACGGAACCTCAACGCCTCGATAATGGGAACGAGCCACGAGCCGCGGGGCCAAACAACCCGTTAAAGAACCGACGAGACTTCTGGTGGAAAGCAGTGATTGCCTTGGCCGTGCTCGGGGCGATCGTAGCAACAGTGCTCATCAAATCATCCAGAAAGGATCCCCTTCAGGAACCCGCTCCCGGCGCCGAAAGGGCAGAGTTTCCGCCAAAGGAGATTCTCGCGACTGTCAACGGAGCACCGATCACACTTGCCGAGGTGGAGTCACAATTCCAGGGACTGCCCGAGCGGTTTCGCTCGCAATTCAGAGCCCAGAAGGACGCATTTCTGGAGGAGATAATCGCGCGCAAGCTCCTTGTTCAGGAAGCGGAAAGACTGAAAATAGGGGAAAGCGATGCGTACAAGCAGGCGTTGTCCGAACACAGTGCGCATGCGGGACACGAGGAAGAAACGCTAATGAACGCTCTGCTGGAAACGCAGGTTTTCGGCCGAATCCGGGTCAGTGAAGAAGAACTCCGCGTCTTTTATGAAGAACAGAAAGCCGATATGCCGGCAGGAGTGGCTTTCGATGCGATCAAGGAATCGCTGCGGAACTCTGTCATCCAGCAAAAACGATATGAGGCCGTCGAGAAATACATTTCGGGTCTGAAGCAGAAGGCTGTGATCACACGAAATGAAGAATGGATCGAAGCTCAAAAGGCGCTGACCGCCGATAATCCACTTGATAAGGCCCTGAGCACGGGAAGACCAGTTGTGGCGGACCTGGGGCGAGGAACGTGCATTCCCTGCAAAATGATGAAGCCCATTTTGGAGGACCTCGCCAAGGAGTACAAAGGGAAGGCGGAAATCCTGATTATAGACGTCGGTGAGTACCCGCTCCTGGCGAGGCGATGCCGGGTTCGTGTCATCCCGACGCAAATCTTCTACGACGCGTCGGGAAACGAAGTGTACCGGCACGAAGGCTTTATGCCGAGGGAGGACATTCGGGAGCAACTGGCCAAGCTGGGAGTGGAATAGTGGAAAAGCTTTTCACCGCTTTGGCGCAAGCCTTGGAACAAGCTCCGGCGCTGGCGCTGGCGGCGGCTTTTGTGTGGGGCATTTTGAGCATTCTACTCAGTCCCTGCCATTTGGCGTCGGTACCGCTGATTGTCGGTTTCATGGCAGGGATGGGTGAGATTCGAGCGAAGCGAGGCTTCCTCATATCAGGCGTCTTTGCGATAGGCATTTTTCTCACGATCGGCGTCGTTGGGGCAGTCACCGCTTCTCTCGGAGGACTCATCGGCGACATGGGGAGCATCGGCAATTATCTGGTTGCCGTCATCTTTTTCGCAATCGGGCTTCACCTTCTCGGAGTGATACCCATGCCATGGTCGGCGTCTGGCAAATTGGCGCCGAAACGGAAGGGCCTGCTGGGCGCGTTGGGTCTCGGTCTCGCCTTTGGTATCGCGGTGGGTCCATGCACCTTCGCGTACTTCATGCCGGTGTTGGGATTCGCTTTCCTTTCCGGCAAAGCGAGCATTTTGTATGGATCAAGCCTCGTTTTGTTCGCGGCTGCAGGACACTGCGCGGTCATCGTCGCGGCAGGCTCTGCTGCAGGCGCCGTCCAGCGGTACCTGAATTGGAGCGAATCCTCGACAGGTACAGCCCTTCTGAAAAAACTGTGTGGTGTGCTGGTAATCGTCGGAGGACTTTACCTGATCTGGAAAGCATAATCTTTAGCACGGTAGGGCGAAACCCGGGCTGCAATGTCTCGGAAGGCAGCGAATGCAAGCTCTTAGAATTTTGTTCGGCGGCTACAGAATGCCGCGCTAAGCACCACGCGGAAACATGGATGCGGAGGAGGAAGCAATGGCAAACGAAGATGCGAAACAGATCAAACTGAGTCACGGTACGGTGGGGGTGGTTGGACTGCCGGAGCTACTGGAGGAAGCCCGTTCACGCTCGTTTTCCAGCGATGAGGAGCTCAAAGCGTTCCTTCTGGAAGGAGTCAAAGCGAGGAATTTCGTGGCTCCCGGCGTGGAAGATGAATACACTGAGGCTCTGTTTCGCGAGTATAGGACGTTCATCGGTGAGCCGTTGCCCGAGGAGCCCGGCGGTCCTCTCGAAGTGAGGATTTTGGGTCCGGGTTGCCCACGGTGCAACGCGCTCGAGGAGGCCACCATGGCGGCTCTTGCTGAGCTGAACATCCCGGCGGACGTAGAGCATGTCAAGAACCTTGCGGAGATCGCGCAGTATGGGGTGCTCGGCACGCCGGGCCTGGTCATTAATGGCGAGGTCAAGTCCTCCGGAAGGGTGCTCAGCAAGGAGCGGATCAAGGCGCTGCTCTCCGCAGAGCTGCAGCGCTGAAGGCGATTATAGCTGAACAGTGCCGGAGGCAAGATTGGGTGGGATTGGGTGGCCGAGGTGATTGCGAGATATTTTCCTTGACAAGCGATTTTGGGCGCCGAATAATTCGACAGATGGCGAATTATCGGAGGCGATCAACGTGAAAAACTACCTTCTGCTTACAAAGGCTCTAAGCGACGCCAATCGCGTGCGGATTCTCAAGCTCTTGGAAGAACAAGAGCTGTGTGTTTGCCAGATCATTGCGGTCATCGGTAACGCTCCGTCCACGGTCAGCAAGCATCTCTCCATCCTGAGAAACGCGGGTCTTGTTGAGGGTCGCAAGGACGGAAGGTGGGTCTATTATCGGCTGCCAAATAGGAGAGAAAACCAGGCAGTGCAGCCAATCCTCAGGTGGACGCGAGAAAGCGTCAATGACGATCACCTGATTGTTAACGACCGGCGCAAGCTCGCTGAAATCCTGAAGATAAACCCGAGCGAGCTTTGCAGGAAACTGCTTCCGTAATTGTGAACTTATGAACAATACTGTTTTTGGCCGAGTCGGCGACACCATCAAGAGTTTTATTGGCGGTCTGCCCGAATCTCTGCAAGAATCTCATAACGGGGGCCGATCATGAACGTTGAAACGCGAAGCTCTATCCCTGCCGGCAAGGGCCTCACTATCTTCGAAAAGTATCTCACAGTGTGGGTGCTGCTCTGTATCGGAGCAGGAATCGCGCTCGGGAGACTCGCACCCGGGATGGCCACTTTCCTGGATGGCCTTGCCATTCACGTCAAAGGAGCCCCGGTGGTCTCCATCCCCATAGCCGTTTGCCTTTTCCTGATGATGTACCCCATCATGGTGAAAATAGATTTCGCTGACGTCATCCGCGCCGGCAAGACTCCGAAACCGGTTGCCTTGACGCTCTTCGCCAACTGGGCCGTGAAACCTTTCACGATGTTTGTGATTGCAACTTTCTTCCTTGGAACCTTGTTCCATGGCCTGATCGGGGCGGACGCAGTGGATCACATCAAGATGCCGCTGGGACTCGACTTACCGGTCGGAGCTGTCAGTGGGGTGGGCAAAGTCGTTTTGCTGGATGGTGTCAAGATGCTGCAAGTTCCATTGTGGCGCAGCTACCTCGCGGGGTGTATCCTACTGGGCATTGCCCCTTGCACGGCCATGGTCCTCGTCTGGGGCTATCTCGCAAGAGGGAACGACGGGCTTACGCTTGTGATGGTCGCCATCAACTCCCTTACGATGCTCCTCTTGTACGGGCCCCTGGGTGGATTCCTCCTTGGCGTGGGCAGGTTGCCTGTGCCATGGCAGGCGCTCGCGCTTTCCATCGGGATTTATGTGGCGCTGCCGCTGGTGGCTGGATTCTTCTCCCGCAAATGGATCATCGCCGCCAAGGGTGAAAAATGGTTCAGAGAGAAGTTCTTGCACACCCTCACTCCGATGACCATTATTGCACTACTCATAACGCTGGTTATTCTGTTTTCCTTCAAGGGGGAAGTCATCCTTTCGCAGCCGCTCACAATCCTTTGGATTGCCATTCCGCTGTTTATCCAAACAAACCTCATTTTCTGGATAACTTACGGTCTTGCCAGATTTCTGAGGCTAAACTACAGGGATGCCGCGCCATCGGCTATGATCGGCGCCTCGAATCACTTCGAGGTAGCAATTGCGACTTCCACCATGCTTTTCGGGTTGTCCAGCGGAGCTTCTCTGGCGACCGTGGTGGGCGTCCTTATCGAAGTGCCTGTCATGCTCTTGCTCGTGAAAGTCTGCCTGCGTACCCGGTCGTGGTTCCCAGCAACAAGAATCGAGAAAGATGCTTGATGAGGGGAGCCTCGAGGAACCTCCTTCCGACTGTGTATATAGGGAGAGCTGTATGGCGGGCTGATGGCTGGTCGAGAAGTCCTTGCAGAAGTCCAGGGCCGTTTTTCTATTCCAGAGGGCGGTGAAGAGGAAACGGCCGGCGGCTCCGCGTTTGTTCGGAGCGCCGACCGTTCGTTTTGATTCCTGTGCGACTGAATCACTTCGTCGAGATAGGGGATTAAGCCTTCATGTCAATGACTTCGACTTTGAGCTTCTCGACGTCAATACGTCCCACGCCGATTTCGGCAGCGTAGCGAAGCTGAGTAACTTCTTTTGGCTTATATGTACGGTTCTGCCACTGGGCTATGCCGAGGGTGTAAGCATCCACTGCCGCCTGATCCTTGCCCGCGATGAGCATGTTGAGGTTCCGCGTGGCTTTCGGATTCCGGTTGTTGGGGCCGCCATAGAGAGTTATGCGAGTGGCATCCACGATGACCAGGGCGGGCTTGATGCTCGACGAGAGCTCGGCGATGCACTCTCCAAGGCCATTGCGGTGGAAGTAGCCGCGGTCAAATATGACTCCCATCCAGTTCTTCATCCCGAAGGTCACTATGGTCGAGCCGTGGGTTTTTGCGTTGGGAATGTTGATAATCACGTCGGCATCGAGAATGTCCGTGGAGACGAGAATGGGCTCCTTGATTACTTTCGCGCCGGGGATCTCGACCTTCCTGTAGAACTTCTCCTCGTCAATCTTCAGAACCTTGACGCCTTCGACCTTCTCCAGAGCGGGTTTGACTCCGGAGATTTCAAAGGCGCGCGGTCGAAGAGGATGGTCGAGGGCGATGACCTCCTTGGGATCCCCTTTCATGACAAGCTCGGCGACGGTTTTGGCGACTTCCGGGTGGGTGTTTCCCGACAGCGTTGGAGGGAGGGCCCAGGTCATGTTCGGCTTGAGGACGACCTTCGACCCCTTTTTCACCAGCGCGCCGACTCCGCCGAAACGGTCAATGACCTTGCGAGTCATTTCCGCGGGCGAACCGTTCTTGACCACCAGGATGTCCGGAATGCTGGGCGTCGAAGCGGGTGCCGCCTCGACTGCCATTTGCAAGGCGTGTGGCATTGCCAAAGAACCGACCGCGACGCCGGCAAATCTCCCGATGAACTCTCTCCGACTTATTCTCTTTTTTTTCATAGGATCTCCTTCATAGCAAACGTTAACGTCTGGTTATCCCTCGACAATGAGGCTGACCGGGCTTCGCAAGGCCCGGATGGAGAAGGCTCTGGGGAAAGGCAGTCAAAGTACGCCGCCTCCCACGCAGAACCCGTACTACCCGGTATTGTATCCTGTTCGTCGTTGTGAAAGATGTGATTCGATGATTCCCGGCGGAACCCCTCCGTTTCCAACAACGAACAATCCTCACAATACACTATCTCGTCCTCGAAAAGCGAGCAGCGAGGACAGTTCCGAGTCCGCAAGGGATGATCACGGATGACCAAATGGAAAGGCATGGTATATTCAGACCGTCCTGCGACACGATTGATCTCGCCTCTCCGGGCGAGACAGACTGGCCTTCAAAAGGCACCGCTGACTTTGAGAGCTTTCAGCTCGGCGCTCAAAAGGCGAAAGTGCTGGTGTTCCTGACCCAGAATCTTGTCAAATGCTTCGCGGACCTTCTCCGACTTCGCGGCCTTTGTAGCCTGCCTGTAAAAGTGGATCGAACCTTTTTCCACCCGAATTGCGAAACGCAGCACCTGGGCGGGGCTGTGAAGGGAAGCGATGGCTAAATCCCGCTCCTCCGGACTGGGAAAGACCTCGGCGTCCACCAGGGCTTGCATGGTTTGTGGAGAAATATCTTCGAAACCGGGGTCGGGACTTAGATAGATGCCGCGTCCCCGGGCCATTCCCTGAAAAGTCATCTTATGCTCGAGTTCTTCAACGACGAGGCTGTCCAAGACATCCCGAAGGCGCTTGGTCGGCAGCTTCTCGCTCGCCGCTTTGTAGAACTCGATGCCGTCTTCCTCAAGGCGGATGGCTATGCGAAAGACTTCATCAAGAGTCAGAGATGATACATCAAGAGTCACGATTCTTTCCTCACTATTGGTGACTTCTCCACGGGCGCGATGCAGCACGCCTATTCTTCTCCTATAACAATCGAAAGAGGCGCTCCGCAGTTCCCGCAAAGATTTTCTTTGAGGTGAACCGCACGGATCGAGTAGCCGCTCCTGGCGATGAGGACTTGTCCGCAGTGAGGGCAGATCGAGTCTTCGTCTCCCTGTCCGGGCAAGTTGCCTGCAAAAACGTATCGCAGCCCCTGTTCCCGCCCTATTCTCGCGGCTCTGCGAATAGTCTCTCTCGGTGTGGGAGGGGTTGTGTGGTCCTGGTAATTGGGATAAAAGCGGGAGACGTGCCAGGGGATGTCAGGGGAAATGTCGGCGATGAAGTCTGCAATCTGCGTCAACTCCTCATCCGAATCGTTCTGGTCGGGTACAACGAGGGTGGTGACTTCGATGTGCATCCCCGCTTCGTACATGAGCCGGATGGTCTCCAGAACCGGGCGGAGGCGAGCAAAACATACCTTCCGATAGAACCCGTCGGAGAAGGATTTCAGATCCACGTTCGCTGCATCAATGACACCTTTCATCATCTCGATCGTCTCCGGGGTCTGGTAGCCGTTGGTGACGAATATGTTCTTCAGTCCTTTCTGGTGGGCGAGAATAGCTATGTCATAAGCATACTCAAAGAATATGGTTGGCTCGGTGTACGTGTAGGCGATGGAAAGACATCCCGACCGGGAGGCTTCTTCGACGGCAGTTTCCGGAGAGAGAAGCTTGCCGGGGAGGCTGTCGCCTTCGTCCTGATACTGTGAAATTTCCCAGTTCTGGCAAAAGTAGCAGCGAAAATTGCATCCCATAGTCGCTATGGAATAGGATAAGGTGCCGGGGAGAAAGTGGAAGAGAGGCTTCTTCTCGATGGGGTCAACGTGTCGGGCGATAACCTTGCCGTAAGCGAGGGCGTAAAGGATTCCACCTCGGTTTACGCGGATGTTGCAGAAGCCCCGTTTGCCATCGTCTATCACGCAACGGTGACTGCACAGCTTGCAAGCGGTCTTCCCGTCGCCTTGCTTTGTGTAAAGCATCGCTTCTTTCACCGCTTCGCCTCATGATGCCTGAAATGACTCGCATGGTCCTGCTTCGCGGACAGGACTGGACCCTTCAGCCGCGCTCAGCAACGGAACAGCCGCTTTGCAGTGTGCGCCGCCGGACAACTCCATGTCAACGCCAAATCTGAACAGGGTGCGGCTGCATTTCAGTGGCAGTGGCCGGCCACGCGTGCCAGCGGGCAAGGGCAGCCCTGCCCGGATTGACGCTCTATGGCGCCCTTTCAGGGCTTTTGGAGGTTGGGCGGGACGGCCTTCCCAGGGCGTTGCCCTGGGCTAA
>JABMQX010000599.1 GCA_013203085.1 bacterium
TCAAATTTGCAAACTGCGTAGCACAATCCGCACTTGATGCATTTTGACTGGTCAATCATTTGTGGTTGCTTGTTTTCCCCACTGATGGATTCAACCGGGCATTCCTTCGCGCAAAGCCTGCAACCCGTGCATTTCTCCTCGTCCACGGTATATCGAATCAGGCTTCTGCAAACACCCGCCGGGCACCTCTTTTCTCTTATGTGTGCCTCGTACTCCGGCCGGAAATACCTCAGTGTGCTCAAGACCGGGTTGGGGAGCGTTTGACCCAATCCACACATAGACCCAAGCTCGATCGCCTTCCCCAGCTTCTCGAGCAGGGCGATGTCTTCTTCCTTACCCTCTCCTTCGCAAATCCGATCGAGGATCTCCAGGAGGGCTTCGGAACCGTCGCGGCAAGCACTGCACTTCCCACACGACTCCCTATTGGTGAATCGCGTAAAGTATCGAGCAATATCCACCACGCACGTGTCTTCGTCCATGACGATCATTCCACCGGATCCCATGATGGAACCCGTTTCTTTCAGTCGCTCGTAATCTATCGGCAGGTCTATCAGCTCCGCCGGGATGCATCCGCCGGAGGGACCTCCCGTCTGGACGGCTTTGAACTGCTTGCCATCGGGCAAGCCTCCGCCGATCTCAAAGATGATCTCCCTCAAGGTGATCCCCATGGGCACCTCGATGAGGCCGGTGTTGTTGATCTTGCCGACCAGGGAGAACACCTTCGTGCCTTTGCTCTCCTGCGTTCCAATGGAGGAAAACCACTCTGCCCCTCGCAGAATGATCGGCGGCACGGTGGCCCAGGTTTCGACGTTGTTGATATTCGTGGGCTTGCCATGTAGCCCGGATTCAACGGGGAAAGGAGGCCTCTGCCTCGGCTCCGGGGGTCGTCCTTCGATGGAGGCGATCAGGGCAGTCTCCTCTCCGCAAACGAATGCTCCAGCCCCTCTCTGGACTTTCACGTCAAAATCGAAGCCGCTGCCCAGGACGTCCTCACCAAGAAGGCCGTAGTCTCTCGCCTGTTCGATCGCCATTTGTACCTTCTCCAAAGCCATAGGATATTCGTTCCTGATATAGACATAGCCCTGGGGGGCCCCTATGGCGAAAGCGCCGATGATCATGCCCTCGAGGACGGAGTGAGGATCTGCCTCCACAATGCTGCGATCCATGAAGGCGCCCGGATCCCCCTCGTCTCCATTGCAGATGATGTATTTCGGGTCCCCCTCCGCCTTCCTGCACAGCTCCCACTTGAGGCCCGTGGGAAACCCTGCACCTCCCCTCCCGCGAAGCCCCGAATCCTTGATGGTCCGGATAATCTCTTCAGGCGTCATGGAAGTCAGAACTTTGGCCAGCGCCCTGTAGCCATCTCTGGCGATGTATTCGTCAATCTTCTCCGAGTCAATGAGCCCCCTGTTTCGCAGGGCGACCAGGGTCTGGCGTGCGAAAAACCCGTTGTCCGTCATCGCAGAAATCGGCTCTTCTTCGACAACAGACTCCGTCGGGGTTCGAACGGGTAGCTCTTTCAGGAAATACTCTTCGACGATCCTTCCACCAAGAACGTGTTCATCAAGGATTCTGCGAATCTTATCGGGAGTCAGGTCCACGTACTTAATCGGCGCCTCTCCCTTCAGTTCTACGGTTGCCATCGGTTCGCGACTGCACAATCCCGCACAACCGGACCTGGTCAGAATCACGTCTTTGATACCCTTATGTCGGCATTCTTCCAGCAGGGCATCCACGATCCTCTGGGCGCCGGCTGCAATGCCGCAGGATCCCATGTGCACGGTGATCCTGGCCTGGCCAGCTCCTTCGCTGAGGAGAGTGGCTTCCCTTGCCCTGTGAGCAATCTTGCCCAAGTCCTCGATGGTTATTCTCGGCATAATCTACCGTCCGGCTACGTGTATTTGCGCAGGATCTTTGTGACCTCCGCCTGACTTATTTTCCCATAAAGGTCGTCACCCACTGTCATCACCGGCGCCAGGCCACAACACCCGAGGCACGCCACTTCTTCGAGACTAAAGGCCATGTCCTCGGTCGTCTCACCTCGCTTGATGCCCAGCTTACGCTCCAGGGTTTCGATGATCAGAGGCGCCCCTTTCACATGGCAAGTTGTTCCGACACACACGCGGATGATGTGTCTCCCTCTGGGCTTGAGGCTGAAAGCGGTATAGAAAGTGGCTATCCGGTAAATGAGGCTCAAGGGAACGTCGAGCTGCCGGGACAAGTAGCGTAAGACGCCCTCAGGAAGGTAGTTGTAGAACGCATTGGTGCTTTGCAGGATGGAGACCAACGCACTCTTTTCTCCATTGTGCTGGTGAAGGATTTCCTCTATCTTCACCCGATCCTCAGCAGGAAGGTCAATCATTGTTTGGTCTTCCGGCTCGAGGATGTAGATTTCGTTTCTCACCGGGCAGTTGGTCATGCAATCCCCGCACGCGGTGCACTTGTCTTCATCAACAAACCTTGCCTTTTTCGTGATGCGGACTTTGAAGCGTCCGGCAGGCCCCTCAATATCTTCGATCTCGGAGTAGCTGAGAAGCTCGATGTTTCTGTGCCTGGTGCACTCGACAAGTTTGGGCGCCATGATGCACATGGCGCAGTCGTTGGTCGGAAACGTCTTATCGAGCTCGGCCATAGTGCCGCCGATGGCGGGACTCTTGTCCAGAAGGTAGACCTTGAAGTCGGACTCGGCAAGGTCCAGGGCCGCTTGCATTCCGCCGATGCCCGCGCCAACTACGAGGACCGAACCGACCATCTCGTTTTTCGCAGAAACATCCGTTGTTTTCAGGCCTTCGCCGCTCATTGCGCTTTCTCTGCTGGCGTATCGAAACAGGAATTTGAATGTTGCACTCGAAGCGATTATGTAACGCCGCCGTCTCGGCGGCAGTCCTGAGGGCGTTCCGCCCTCGGCGGGGGCAAGATGCCCCCGATACAGCCGGCAAGATGCCAGCGGTACAAGCGCGCCGATCGGCTATCCACAAGGTGCATGTTGAACCACCTATCGCACTGTCCCAAAGCGAAAAGCAGCCCCGTCAGCTCCGTGAAGAAAAAGGCCGGCAAGTCCGCCTTGGGGGCAAGCTGCAGAAACGTGCCGCCCTTTTCCACCTCAACTTTTTGTCCATCTATGGTCAAGCTGATCATGTAAACACCTCTCGAAAACGCCTATCTCAGCGCGGGACTCCTGCTTTGTTCAGCTATTCGTTTTAGGACCTCGACCGGGTTGACGACCAGGCGTTGGATGCCGAGGGAACGCTCCGACAGGCCGAAAGCTATTCCCATCAACTGCGTGAAGTAGAAAACCGGCAATCCCAAGACTTCGTTGCGTTGGCGTTCGATATCTCTCTGCCGCAGGTCGAGATTGCTCTGACAGAGGGGACAGGCAACGGCAACGCAATCCGCGCCCGCCTCCTTTGCCATGAAGAGAATGTCGCCGCTGAGACGAATCGCCATGTCTGGATTTGTCAAAGAGTATGCGGCGCCGCAGCATTCCGTTTTGTGCGGCCACTCGATAGGCTCAGCGCCGATAGCGTCCATGCAGTCATCCATCAGACGGGGGTTCTCCGGGTCGTCGAAGATGCTGACCTCCCGCGGCCTCGCCAACAGGCAACCGTAGTAACAGGCGACCTTGAGGCTCCGGAGGCTTTTGCGGACATGTCGGCGGATACTTACGAGTCCGACATCGTGGAGGAGGATTTCGAGGATGTGTCGGACCCTGAGCGATCCGTCATAGGGACGCCCGACGATTTCCTCCATCTCGGCCCGCACAACACGATCGTTTCTTACGGCGAGGTTCGCCACCCTGAAGCGGTTGAAGCAGGCGGCGCATGCGACCACCACGTCACGCCCCACTTCTGCGGCGCGCGAGAGGTTTTCAAGAGGGAGGGCAAGGGCGAGCTTCTCGTTTGTGGCGTGAGCGGCAGTTGCGCCGCAGCAGACCCAGTCCGGCAACTCAACAAGCTCCACTCCCAAAGCGGCACAGACCGCTTCCGAGGATTCTCGATAGTCTCTCGCCGTCGAATGGAGAGAGCAGCCGGGATAGAATGTATAACTCATTTTTTCTGTCATTTTGGGCCTTTTTTGATGGTCCTCTTGAAGACTCGTCTCAGGTTACTCCGCCTCCTGCTGAGGTGCGGAAGGATGCGGAGCTTGCCCTTGCGGAGCATCATGGGAAATTTCTCCATGTCGGAAAAAAGATTAAGGGAGCCGGCTTTGAAGGTTCCCATCATACCAAGCTCGTATATGCGTCCGAGGCGCTTCGCCCACTCGAGGAAGATGCGGTTGAAAAGGGAGACCTGCCGGACAGATTTCGGGATTTCTGCCCGAGAGGCCATGGCTCTCAGGGCGTCAATCACTGCGGGGGTGTTGACGTCCATAGGGCAGCGGGTGACGCAGGTCTGGCAGGAGACACACGTCCAGATGCCCTTGCTGCGGAGGGTTTCCTCCTTCCGACCGATCTGAACCATGCGAATGATCTGGTGTGGATGGAGGTCACTGTCCCGCTCCATCGGGCAACCGGAAGAGCACTTCTTGCACTGATAGCAGGACAGGATGCGCAGTTGTCCGGTGGGGTCGAGCTCCCTCGCGAATCCGGTGTCAATTTTTTGCCAATTCAAAGCACTCATGATTCTCAAAGCAATTACTTCATTGAGGTCCGGGCACTTTCAGCAACATAAAATCACCACTACTCATTCTCGTCGGCCAGCTCCGTAAGGACCGCCAGCTTGACGGCTCTGACCTTCCGGTAAACCTTTTCCGGAGCCTGAACGACGCCGTCAACCGTCAGCAACTGCTCGACGCTAATGTCAAACTCCTTTTCATTCTCCTTGAGGAGGGTTTCGACGAGTTGCCAGTCGGCGGGCGTCAGCTCAGAGAATTCGCCGCCGTTGAGCTGGTCATCGGTCAGGCGACGGTACGGGTCGCGGACGTAGAGTGCTCCGCCGGATGCCAGAGAAAAGAGATTTCCCCCCGGATACGGCGTCTCCATCTCGACGATGCGTCCTTCGTCGTCGAACTCGATGCCGTTTAGGACGACAAAGCCCCCGCCATCCAACGGGTCCCCCGCCATAAAGGACTCGGCAAGATAATCGAGGCA
>JABMQX010000600.1 GCA_013203085.1 bacterium
CAATAATCCAATGCCTCTATAATAGAGCCGCACCCTGGAAGAACAAAACGTTTGACAGCGAGCTTCTGTCTGCGGAAGTATTGCTTTGACGAAGTCCGTTGAGCCTACGAAGCCCGGCGCGTTAATATCGGCCCACCCGGGACGGAACACGTCGGCACGATTTCGAGATCGCCTTTGGCGGTCGGCGACTCTATCGCGGGCAGGAGCACTATACCGGTAACATCGCCCTCGATCCAGACAGCCCCAATGTGGCCTACATTTCGACAGATGTCCAGCCGTCCACCGGGCAGCCACTTCGAAGCAGCGCAGACGGTCGCCGTCATTATGAGATCTTCAAAGGTTCAACCCCAGACAGCGGAAAGACCTGGGTCTGGACGCCGATCACGAGAAATTCCAGTGGGGACAATATCCGCCCGATCGTGCCGATTTGGAACAAGCGGCAAACGGCGATTCTATGCCTGCGAGGCAACGACCGGACCTACACGGACTATGATTTGGAGGTTGTGGGCGTCATCGTTGGCAACGAGTAGGTATGCGCGAGATTTCGCTTTCGGCAAGGAACATTGAGCATTGGATTTAGCTTTCTTTGAACCGCATTTCGCATCTGGGGGAACGAGACCATGCCAGTTCGAGCAACACGAATACTCCTTATTTCTTGGGCAGTCGTAACAGCATCGGCACTCCTGACACACGCGTCGGCAATCGAGCTAATTTCAAAGACCACAGCGAGACAGGACGCCAAACCTCGGCTGGGCATGAACCTGAGCGGGCCGGCGGACTGGAACAGTGAACTGCCGTTCGTTGACGTATTCCGTTTCTCGCGGCCTTGGGTGAGCCAGAAAAAGGGCCGGCCGTGGGGCAGAGGACCCAAAATAGAATTGGACGAACACGGGTGGGTCAAAAGGTTGGAACCCGACTGCTGGACTGAGACGCCGCTGTGCACGATCCGTGGAGGCCATTACCCCGCCGGCCGGTACACAGTGCTGTACGACGGCGAAGGTCAGCTACAGGCCTGGAACGCCGCGACCGTGGTGTCCGGGCAGCGAGGCCGAATGGTGATCGAGGTTGATCCGTCGAAGGGCGGGTTTCATCTCAAACTCGTCGCAACCGATCCCGACAACTACATCCGCAACATCAGGGTGATCGTGCCCGGCTTCGAGAAGACCTACCAGACCAATCCCTTCCATCCAGTATTCCTCAAGCGGTGGAAAGGCATCGCCTGCCTGCGATTTATGGACTGGATGCATACGAACGGCTCCAAGATCTCCAAATGGTCCGAACGGCCCACGCTCGAAGACGCCACCTTTTCGAACAAGGGCGTCGCACTGGAGTTGATGATTGATCTGTGCAACCGCCTCAAGACTGATGCCTGGTTCTGTATGCCGCACCTGGCCGACGATGGCTATGTTCGCAACTTTGCCAAAATGGTCAAAGACAGACTGGATCAGGACCTGAAGGTTTACGTCGAGTACTCCAACGAAGTCTGGAACTCGCAGTTTCCGCAAACCCGCTACAGTTGGCAGAAGGCAAAGGAGCTTGGCCTCGGCCCGAAGGAGCGTCCATGGGAAGGTGGCGGGATGTACTATGCCGGACGCTCGGTGGAGATATTCAAGATCTGGGAAGGAGTATTCGGTGGGCGGGAACGACTTGTCCGCGTGCTTGCCTGGCAATCCGGCAACACCTGGTGGATGGAGAGGATTGTCCTCCCTTACCGTGATGCCTACAAGCACACCGATGCGCTGGCCATTGCGCCATACGTCGGCATCAACGTGCCGCGCACAGGCGAGAACCTGACGGCCGACGAAGTGGCGAAATGGACCGTGGATCGGGCACTCCGCTACCTCGAGACCCAGTCGCTGCCGAAATCAATTCGCGCAATCCGGGAGACAAAAAAGGTCGCAGACAAGTACAGTCTAAGACTCCTTGCATATGAAGGAGGCCAGCACATGGTCGGCGTCGCAGGAGGGGAGAACAACGAAGCCATGACCAGGCTCTTCCACGCCGCCAATGCCCATCCGAGGATGGGACAGATCTACGACAAGTACTATCGAGCGTGGACGGAGGCGGGTGGCGATTTGTTTTGTTACTTTGCCTCAGTTGGAACATGGAGCAAATGGGGTAGCTGGGGAATAATGCAATACCATGACGAGGACACTACAAAGTCCCCGAAGTTCATGGCCACCATGCGCTGGGCCAAACGATGCGGCCAGCCCGTCAATCTCCCCAGATGATTTCGGGTTTTCCAATCTTGGCTGCGATAAAAGACGGATGAGACAGAAGCAACAGATAAGGCAAATGATGATCGAGGATATTCTGACACCCGCTTCCAAAGATGAGGCATTACCGCGTTTTGCATTCTCCCCGAACGAAATGACTACTCCGCCCCGCCGAGAGTAACTCACGTGATGTCGAGAGGCGTCCGCCCCCGAATAAATCACATGTTTGTATCGCCGCCGCGATGTGATAACATTTCCCGAGCGTCCATAAGAGCGAAATAACGTATTTGGCCGAAACAGAGCAATAGAGGGCCTGAAAATGAATAAGTCGAAAGAGATTGCATCTCTCCTTGTCTCACTGATCGTGATCCTTTTTGCCGCAAGCCCCCCTGCTGCTGCCGAGGTTGAGAAAGGGTTCACACGTATCTTCAATGGAAAAGACTTGACCGGCTGGGATGGCGACACACGGCTCTGGTCTGTCAAAGACGGCGTGATTCGCGGCCAGACGACAAAAGAAAAGCCAGCGAGTCACAACACGTTCCTCATCTGGAGGGGCGGGACCCTTGCCGATTTTGAGCTTCGGCTTTCTTTCCGTATCACCAGCGGCAATTCGGGAGTCCAGGTCCGGAGCAAAGACCGGGGCGACTGGCGCGTAACGGGTTACCAGGTGGAAGTCGTCCCCGACAAAGCCCAGATGGGGCTGTTCTACGATGAAGGGGGGCGCGCGCACCTCGCGAGGCCCGGACAGAAAGTTGTCGTTGACGCCAAAGGTAAGAAACAAGTCGTGGGCTCAGTTGGCGACGCCAAAGAGATACAGCGAGCTTACAAGGAGAAAGAGTGGAACGAATTCGTCATCGTCGCTCGCGGGAACCACCTGCTTCAGAAGATCAATGGTGCGGTTTTTTCCGAACTGACGGACGAACACAAGGAGGGACGTGCCCTCTCCGGCGTCCTCGCGCTGCAGGTACACGCCGGCCCGCCAATGCTCGTCGAGTACAAGGACATTCGCCTGAAGACATTCGAGGAGGACCGAATCTCTCTTTTCAACGGCAAGGACCTG
>JABMQX010000601.1 GCA_013203085.1 bacterium
ATGATGTCGTAATCGAGAATCTCCTCCGGCAACTGGTCTTGAAGCAGCGGATTTTCCTCGGAATCAAAGATTTTCTCGAAGATAGGACTTCTGCGGACGACGGCGCGGAACGTGTCTTTTTTGGGAAAGAAGGACCAGACCTGATTGGCGATGGACTGGGAAATCTGACCCCAAAACTCATACATGGTCAGCAAAACGCCTTCAACTTTTAGGGAGGGATTAACTGTGTCAATGAGCTGTTTGATGTCGTTGAGAATGTGGGGCATGATACGCAGAGCAAGAGGTTGGCATTGCAGGGGGATGAGGACAGATTCCGCAAGGAAAAGGGCGAACTGTACAACGGCGGATGAGCCGGGCGGGGAGTCAATCAAGATGTACTGATAGTTCTTCGATACCTCCGAGATGGAAGCGCCGAACGCGGCCATTTTGTCCTGCATGGCAAACAGCGCCTCGTGTTCGTCCCACGGAGAGTCCGGGCTGCCGTAGGGAACAAGGTCAACGTTAATCAATCGAGTATGGATGATGGCGTCGGCGAAAGAGGCATCGCCGCGAATGGCGTCCACGGCTCCGCCACGAGCTTTTTTCCCTGGGGGGGCAATCGCTGCGCTCAACGCGTTCTGGGGATCGAGGTCTATGAGGAGAACGGTCTGATCGCGGCGCCCGAGGAAATGGGCGAGGCATATCACGGTTGTTGTCTTGCCAACTCCCCCCTTGCGGTTGGCGACGGCGATGATTTTCGCCATGGGAATCATGCTCGCTTTTCTATGTACTTTTTGAAGAGCGAGCCAATGGAGCCTTCTTCAATGCGAACTTTCTCCTGCGGAGACATTTTCACGACGCCGGAAAAAAGCTCTCCGATTGACGGCTCCCCAGGCTCCTCCTTTCCCACCAGTGAAGGATGCTTTGAACCACCCCGAAGGTGTGGTTTGACCTCGCGGTCCGGCCTTGATTCTAACGTGTGTGCTTTTTTCTCGGGCGACGCCGACTGCTTTCTCGAAGATTGAGCGATGTCCTCGAGCATCTTCGCGGCTTCGACGGTCTCATCGTACGGTTCATTCTCTCGTTGTCCATCAACATCCATTTCTTCCACCTGCTCCAGTTTCAAATCGGATAGTCGCTGATTGAAGGGCGCCGAAAGGAAAGAAAATCATACAAAGGTTGACACGGGAGATTGCCACTCTCTGCAAGCATGGGCCCCGGACGCTTTCCGCTTCTCCGGATCATTTTTTCCCCTGGTACTCCTTCGCTCCGATGGCGGCGACAATCTCGTCAAAACTTCTTCCTTTCGAAAGCCATTTCCTGACGGACGCAGTCAGGGCGGAATCCCCGACGACAAAGGTGCACTTTTCCGCCCTGAGAGCGGCGCATTGAAGCTCGATGCAGCTCAGCTCGACTCCCGTCAGGTCGCTGAAAAAACCGGAGAAGAATCCAGCCATCAACGAGCAAGTCATGGCCTCGCGTTCCCCCAGCATTTCCGCATATGCGGAGGAAGACAGGTCAATGAAAATGAGCTCGTATTTGTCGTAAATGTCGAATCGTCCCCACCCATGTCGAACGAGGTAGTCATTGAACTCCTGCTTGAAGTCGCTCAGGCCCATGTTCCGTGTGTGGTAGAGGCTTTTCTGAGCGGCGGACACCTTTTTGGCGAACTCGGCGAAGGCCCCTCCACCCCAGATGCGTCCGGCGGCGTAGAGGGCTTCATCGAATTCGCCCGCCAACCTGTCTGACAGAGAATCGGTGAGAGCTCTCCAAAGCTCTCCGGTCATGACAACCGCCCTTCTGTCATCGGCGGTTCGGAGTTCACCGGTGGTCTCGTCGCGTCTAAGGAATCCTGCCATCTCGATTTCTTGGGTGTCCTTCACCTCAGGTTCGGCCATCTCCCCTCTCCTTTTGCCATCTCTTCTTGTTCCGGTGGCTTCTGCTCCGCCTGTTGTTCGCTGGTCTGCTCTCTACTGTTCAGTCGTCTCAGGGCATAGAGCGTGCTTTCTTTCAGTCTCTCGAGAGATCGATACACTTTTCCAATTTCGCCCCCGCATTTCAAGTTTAATCTCACGCTCATATCGCCGAGGCTCAATCGTTCCGCCCGGGTGGAAAGGTCAACGAGCGGGTGAGTCAACCAGGTCAGGAACGCGAAACCACCGACCAGGGCCCCCGCTAAGACAACGAGGGCAAAGGCGCCGCGGTTCCAAAGGAAGTTGCGTGTCTTAGCGTCGGTGAGTGACTTCGCGAAGCCGACGTGCACCAGCAAAGGGGGCACGGTCTGCGTAACGTCTGTAATGTCAACGTAGGTTTCCCGACGCATCTTGATGAAGTCCACGTCCTTCTCGGTGGTACCAACTTTTGCGAGGCGCTCTCCGAGGGAATCAATCTCGTCGCTTCTGCCATAGGAGTGGATTTCGCCATGTCTGTCAACAAAAATGACATAGGAGAGGTCCGGAAATTCCTTCATGATTTTGGCGAACTTCAGGTTCAGCAGGTGGTCAGAGGGGGACATAAAGTAGTCCTCGCAGAGTTTCCTGAGCTCTCTGGCGGCGGGACGCAACTTG
This sequence comes from bacterium, assembly GCA_013203085.1. Classification (GTDB taxonomy): domain Bacteria; phylum Auribacterota; class JABMQX01; order JABMQX01; family JABMQX01; genus JABMQX01. The sequence continues at coordinate 2,547 of JABMQX010000601.1, forward strand.
TCAACCTCGCTGTCGAGGACCAGCGAGCCCATCCTAGCCCCCATGGCCAAAAAGACAAGCACCGTCACGGCGCTCAAAAAGAGGCTCCATCCGGCGAAAAGCTGCCATCTCAGGCGAGACCTTAGACGCGAATCAGCGCTGTTTTTCACGCTCCACCTTCTTCAACCGCCCAGTCCGCCGGGCGCCCCCGCCCGGAAGTCCCGACGTCACCCCGGCGCCGCTCTCCTCAAGGGCCAAGGGCTGGTGTGAAGTTTCTTGAAGAATCTCCAAACCGGCTCGCTGAAATTCCACCTTGCTCTGATTGTTCTGTATCTCGAAGCTGACCTCCTCGACCAGTTCGGCCAACTTGTCTTCGGGAAAATCGTCTATGCTCTTGCCGAATTCGGCGGCCTTGTCCCTCATAACGACAGGCGCAAGGGGACCTATGAAAAGAGTGAGTTCTTGTTCAATTCGCCCGATTATGTCTTCTCGTGTCATGGCAAAGTGCGATGTCCAACTATTTCTGTTTGAGAGCCGCGAGGTGTTTGGACAGCTCGCTGCCGAGGTCTTGCTCGCTCAGGAGGCTGCAATCCGGGGCAGCGGTAGGGACGAAATAACCCTTAAACCGTTTGTCTCTCTTGAGTTCCTCTTTGATGACGTTGATTGTCATCCGGGCGATGGACGGGTTTGCGTCTTCGCCGCATAGAGCCAAGAGATATGAGCTGCCGAAATCCCACACCATAAGCAGACCGCCTTCAAAGCGAAAATCAAAAACTCTTTCGTTTCCATCAGGGGGCGATAAGAGGCTGAGGATCTGTCTTTCCTGAGCGATGTCCCTGGCGCAGGCGATCGCCATATCATCTTTCAGATTGGAACCGGGCTTTCTGGCGAGGATCGTGCCACGGGAATCCGCAAAGAGATAGTCCTGAACGCCCCTTATCCGCCCGACGGCGAGCAGCGATTCGAGAAGGCTTCGCCGGTTCTTGGGGGCTACCGTTTTGAGGTTCAGCGCCATTGTGCAGTACCCGGTTTCATCTCACGGCAAGGTCTCGACGTCTTGCCGAGCTTGCTTCAGTTCGCAATACTTGAGTTTTCTTCGGACGTTATCCATGAGCGCATAAAGCCGCTCGGACACGGCGGATTTCTTCGCGACGATAGCCGCGAGGAACCCCCCGCAATCCGTGAAGAAAGTCAGACTTTTCTGGGTCAGCAGAGTCGAGGAGGTCATCTCACCCAGACCCATTCGGGAGGAGGCCTCTCGTCCTTTCCACGCGAGGAGGATTGCGGCTGCGGCGAGTTTCTCGCCGTCGTCGGCTCCGTTAGTAGCCAGCACTTCTCCTTTCTTGGAGACGATGACGTAGCATTCGACCTCCGGCGTTTCATCCAACTCATTGCCGATAGATTCGGCAATCTTGTTTTTCCCCTTTTCGGCCTCGTCAATGACCCTCATCCCTTCCAGGAGAAGACCTTCCCAGGAGGTGAAGATTGTCCTTTCCGGAACCGTCGTCATCGGTGTGACGCGGAATTCTCCTTCGACAAGACTCAATATCCGGTAGAGCGCTTCCTCCCCTCTTTCTCCGGAATAGGTCGCCTCCACAATCTCCCCTTTGTCGAAGTATATTCTCGCCGGCGCCTTAGGAGTGCTTATCGTCAGTTGAGCAGTGTTTTTCTCGACGCAATTGAGCTGAACAATCGTCGCAATGTTAAGGTCTTTGAGGTCACCGACCAGTGCCATCTCTCACCTGTCAGAGTTTCGCCTCTGAATCCTCGTAATCGCCCGCTCCGGGGCAGCGGCTTCCCGAAATCAGGCATTGTCTCACGAGGCTTTTGTTTTCATCTCCTGAGTTAGTTTATGGAGGACCAGCTTAGCGATTCGATTGAGGGTATCGAAAACAGCCGTGCCCCCGATAGCCACTGCCTCGAATGTCGCCACCCGAACGGGTCTTCGGTTCAAGGTATAATCGAGGTAATCCACAGGGCCTTTGTTCTCAAGGTCCCTCTTGTTGAACTGGAGCACATACGGAATATCGCCCAAAGAGTAATCGTACTCCGCGAGGTTCTCCTCGAGGTTTCGGAAGCTCTCGACGTTTTCTCTCATCTTTTCCCATTGGGAGTCGGCGACAAAAACGATGCCGTCCACGCCTCGGAGAACGAGCTTTCTGGTGGCGTTGTAATGAACCTGTCCGGGGACGGTGTAAAGTTGGAACTTCGTGGCAAACCCTCCAATCTTGATCGCGTCTATCGGGAGAAAGTCAAAAAACAGTGTGCGGTCTGTTTCCGTCGCCAGCGAGACCAGGTTACCTTTGTTCCCCGACGCAGTGTTCCGGTGGATGTACTGAAGGTTGGTGGTCTTACCGGAAAGACCGCACCCGTAGTAAACGATTTTGAAGAAGATTTCTTTAGAGGCGTAGTTAATCGTGGACATCCTTTTACTCTCTTCCTTGCGATGAACTCCGGCGAGCTTCGATTCTGTTTCCCACTTCAAAGTCTCTGGTTGATTTCGGGCAAGCACTTTTTGACGGCGTACTGAACCCAGGCCATACTGGCCTCGCTGGCCACGGCAGTCAACAACAGCGTCTCGGAATTGAGGCAGTCAACGACCAGCAAGCCGTTGTGGTACTTGACTACGATCTGCTTTGTCCCGCCGTTGCTTAATTCCTCTCCGAGACCGTCGGCGGCGAAGATCAGTTGGGCCGCCCGAGCCGCCGCAAGCTCTTCCGATTCCCCCGCCGAGGATGAATTCCCGATGATGAAGCCGTCTCGGGAGACAATCGCCGCAAATCGTATGGCGGGACCGTCTGCGATCTGGTCGAGGATTTCGCCAAGCTGTTTCATAACTCACACAATCCTTTTCTCATTCTCATTTCAAAACTGGGTGGCCTTGCCGAAAGCGGCAGCACATACTTCATGCCGTTCGTGAATGCTTTTCGGACTCCTCCAGAGCACGAAGCACAAGGTCTCGCATCTTGTCATAGACGAACGGCTTTTCGATATAGGCAAAGGCCCCCATTTGGCTCGCGCGGTTTTTGATCTCCGGTGAGCCGTACGCAGTCATGAGAATGATCTTGGTCTCGGGCCACTTCTTTCGGGTTTGCCGAAGGAGAGAAAGCCCGTCCATCCGTGGCAAAACGATGTCGGAAATGAGCACGTCGAAAGGCTTCTCCTCCATTCTGGCCATCGCCGTCTCAGCATCCTGCGAGGTGAGCACTTCGTAGTCTTCCGCCTCAGACATCAGACTGTGAGCCAGAAAGAACGCAAGCGTCGCCTCATCCTCGACGATGAGAATACGCCTTACACCTAGCTGGCTTTTTCTTTTTTCAGTCATCTGTGATACACCTTTTGCTGCGGAACGTCTCCCGCGAAAATCGCGTGTCGAGTTTCGCTTTTCAACGTTTTCCTTGACCTGGCTCGCACACTTTATCGTGCCGATTGCGAACGATGTGCAGAGTTTGCCGTTGTTCCCGGAGGGTAGGCTGCGTTTCAGCCCCAGCTTGTTCTTCCGGGGGGAATTCCATAATGTTTCATTCTATACCTCAATATATCTCTGGTAACGCCCAGGAGCTTTGCCGCGCGGACCTGATTCCCCCCGCACCGTTGCAAGGCATCAGAAATGAGCTTCCTCTCCACGCTCTGGACGATGTCTTTCATAGATTTTCCGTTGTCAATGCTTATTGCGTCTGTCTGAAACCTTTTGCTGGTCGGCTCCTCCGTCTCTCCGCCTCCCCCCCGCATCAAGTCTTTTATCGGCAAATGGCTCGTATGAATAATTCCGTCCGCACAAAGGATAGCCGCCCTCTCTATGACGTTCTCGAGCTCGCGGATATTTCCGGGCCATTCGTAATCGAGGAGCACGTCGAGGGCTTCCGGCGAGAGCTCATCCACCTTCTTGCCGAGCTTCTGGCTGCTTTGTTTTATGAGATGTTTGGCGAGGAGGGGAATATCTTCCTTCCGTTCCCTCAGAGTGGGGAGGACAAGGGTCGCCACGTTGAGACGGTAATAGAGGTCCCCTCGGAAAGCCTTTTGCTGAACGGCGGTGAGGAGGTCCTGGTTCGTGGCGGCGATGATCCGGAGGTCAACGTGTATCTCCTTTGTTCCGCCGACCCTTCGGAACGATTTCGTGTCGAGGAACTTCAGCAGTTTGGCTTGAAGGTGCAGGGACATGTCTCCTATCTCATCGAAGAAAAAGGTCCCCTGGTCCGCCTCTTCGAGAAGACCGCTTTTTTTCTCTCTGGCATCGGTGAAAGCCCCTTGCTCGAACCCAAAAAGCTCGCTTTCCATGAGAGTGTCAGGGATGGAGGCGCAATTGACTTCCACAAAGGGCTTCGACGCTCGGCGACTCTTATAGTGAATAGCATTGGCGACCAACTGCTTGCCGGTGCCGCTCTCACCGTAGATGAGAACGTTGGTGGCACCGCTCTCGGTGATCCGCTCGACCATTTCCTGGACTGTTTTCATCGCCGGGCTGGTTCCGACGATGTACTCGGTTTGGTGGGCCTTTCTGTCCTGTTTGCGGAAGTGGCTGACTTGCTTCCGGAGGGTTTCTCTTTCGAAGGCCATTCCGATCATGATGAGGAGTTCGTCCACTTTGAAGGGCTTGGTCAAATAGTGGTAGGCGCCCTTCCTCATGGCCTCGACGGCGCTCTGGACACCTCCGTGGGCCGTGATGATGATTACCGGAATTGCGGGAAGAACCTTCTTGACTTTTTCGAGGACGGTCATGCCGTCCATGTCCGGCAGCCGCAGGTCGAGGAGGAGGATGTCCGGCTCATCGCAGGAGACTCTGTTGACCGCTTCCGCTCCGGAAGAAGCTGTCACTACGGAGTAGTTCTCCTGCAACAGAATCTTCGTCAGGAAGATTCTCATGGATTGCTCATCGTCAACAACAAGAATACTCTTGCTCATGGCCGTTTCTTTCGCCTCACTCGCGGACACGGGACTGCTCGTCCACGTAGCAGTTCCATTGCTCGAGGTGGTAATCGCTGACAGACAGAAGCTGCACGTTGATTTTGCTTGGCTTCGCGATCTTCTCTATTGCACCGGCATCCCCCGTCTTCAATCTCTCCACGACAGTGGGGTGGGCGTAAACTTTAACGTCCACATTTTTTCTCCCGGAGCCGATCCTCCTCAGGTCCCTCTGAATCTCGATGCTGACGGTTTCGGCGAGCTTGACGTCTCCCGTTCCCTCGCAATAGGGACACTTCCCGAAAAGGGCTTCTCCGAGGCTTTCCTTGTCTCTCTGCCGGGTCATCTCCAGCAAACCGAGCTCGGAGATAGGCAGAAGGTATGTCCTCGCTTTGTCTCTTTTGAGGCTGCGCCTCAGCTCGTCGTAAACCATCTTTCGGTTTGTTTTCGTTCTCATATCAATGAAATCAATTACAATGATGCCGCCCATATTTCGCAATCGGAGCTGACGGGCGATCTCACGAGCAGCCTCTATATTCGTCGCCAGAATTGTCCCTTCGGCGTCGTCTTCCCCGACGTTGCGTCCTGTGTTGACATCTATAGACACCAACGCCTCGCTCTTTTCGATCACCAAATAGCCCCCGCATTTCAGCCACACCTTGCTTCGAAAAGCTTTTTCGATCTCCTTCTCCAAGCCGTACGCTTCAAATATGGGGACCTTCTTTCTGTAAAACTCGATCTCCGTGCTGCATTTCGGCAGGGAGGAGTGCACGAATCTCTTCAGCTCTTTGTATTCGCTCTTGGAATCTACGACGACTTTTTGAATTGTCTCCGACATCGCGTCGCGGAGGAATCGTTTGACGATGTCTGTCTCTTCGTGAAGACAGGCGGGCTTGACTGTTTCTTTATAGCTTTTCGCTATTCTTCTCCACAGGTAGACGAGTAGTCTGAGGTCTCTGAGGAAGCTCTTTTTCGTGCCGCCCTGAGCGAAGGTTCGCATGATCACTCCCATGGAGTCCGGGATGGGCAAAGAATCGAGGATCTTCCTGAGCCTCTCCCTCTCGGAGCGGTCTTCTATGCGTCGAGATATTCCCCTCCGGGGCGCCATCGGAAGGAGCACTAAGTATCTTCCCGGCAAACTCACGTTAGTTGTCACCCGGGGGCCTTTGCTGCCGATAGGGTCTTTGACAACCTGCACCAATAGGTCATCCCCACCGTGAACTAACTCCTCTATCTTCTTTTTGACGGGCGGTTCGGGACCTGTCGAGACATCGAGTTCTTCTCCCATCACCTCGGCGTAGGCTTTCGGCGAGTCAACCATGTCGGAAACGTGCAGAAAACCGTTCTTCCTCCGCCCGATGTTCACAAAACAGGCTTGTATCCCCGGGACAACCTTCGAGACCTTCCCATGGCAGATGCTGCCCGCCAGCCTCTTGCTATGACTCCGCTCGAAATAGTACTCCTCGAGGACTCCGTCCTCGAGCAGCGCGAAGCGTTTCTCTGTATTCTCGACGTTAATTATGATTTCTTTTTTCATGGCATGATCTTACCTTTTCCGGGGGAGCTGGCTCGTTTCCGAAAAGACGTCGCCCCCACCCCCACAGAGACGCCGTGCGAGGAGTGCGGAGGACGCCCTGTGGCGGGCAAAAGGCAATCCTCCGCTCTCCCGGCAAGAGAAACCTATTCAGTCGTGGCTGGCAGACCCGGCGCTTCCACCTCAACTTCTGTGGAAGTCGTCCCAACGTACTCTGGCGGCGGAGCCAGAATAGAGGCAGCCTGCCCTTTCACAATCGTCGGCGTGATGAATATCATCAAATCGAGGTTCTCCGTCCGTTTCGACGTATGTTTGAAGATATTGCCCAGCAAGGGGATATCCTTGAGCAACGGAACGCCTGATTGCTTTATTATGTCGTTCGTCCTTACCAAGCCGCCGATGATAAGTGTCTCGCCACTCTTGACGATGACGCGAGTTCTGGCTGTTCTGGTGTCAATGATCGGTATCTCCGCTGTCCCTCCCCCGCCTCCGCCGAATGTCACTTCGCCAACCCTGCTACTCACTTCCGGATCCACATCAAGCGTGATGAGGTTACCCTCGTTGATGTGCGGCGTAACCTTTAGCTTGATTCCGATCTTCTCGAAGTCAAATCCCTGAACCTCCCACGTTCCCGTATCGGCGCTGAAGGTCCACCTCGGGATGGGGAACTTTTCGACAGCTTCGATTGTCGCCTGCTTGTTGTCAACCGTGGATATTCTCGGATTGGAGACCAGCTTTGCATCGGCGTCCTCCAGCAAAGCGCTCAGCACAAGCCTGACGTCACCGGCAGACAGAGTCGCGGTCTTTAAGATATTTGTTGCGTCCGTGCGCGCCCTATCCCAACTCAGGCTCCGCTCGAGATCGCCAGTGATATCCCGCGAATACGAGTTTAGAGCGTTCAAGGAGTAGTCCCGGCTGACGCCGAGTGACGAGCTGCGCTCGTAGTCTCTCTGATCAACGCCGCTGCTGAAAAGTTGGTCTTTGCGCCTCCCTATATCGGATTCGCTTCGGCTCGTCTCGAATGTCTTGCCTATGGATTTGTCGTAGATTCTCGACAAGCCAGTGGCCTCGACACCATACTCCCTGAGGAAATCCCATTTGATTCCGAGTTCCTTGCCTGCCTCGGTCGAAGCCTCGATGAACTTCACCTCGATGAGAACCTGTTCGACCTGCTCATCAAGGTCATCAATGGCGGACTTCAGCATCTCATGCGTGGTAGGGGTGGCGTGAACGATGAGCTTGTTGCTGGCGGTGTCAGCCTCGATGGTCTCATTCTCTGCGATGAGAGGCTGCAACATGGTCGCGGCGCCGGGCACGGTTTTCGGCGGCCCATCATCCGTTTCCAGCTCGTAGTCCGCCGCCTGGAGGTAATTGAGAGCGTATATCTTCATCTCCAACGGCGCCGTAGCGACTTCCGCTTCGGTCATGACCGAGATGATATTGTTCTCCTTGTCCTCCGTCATTTTCAGCTTGTTGACATCCAGGATCAGCTCGAGAGCCTTTTGCCACTTGACGTTGTCGAGCTTCATGTTGACCGACCCAGTAACGCTCGGCGTGGTCACGATGTTGACGTTGACCTGGCTGGCGAAGAGCCGCAGCACGTCGCGGATCGGAGCTTCCCTGAAATCGAAACTTATCAGCCCCGTGGCGGTGATCTCCACAGTGGGCATTGTCTCCTCCATTCCGAGGGTTTCCTCCTCGATCACGGCTTCCTCCTCGATCACGGCTTCCTCAGCCACTTCCGCTTCTGCAACTGCCTCCGTCGGAGCAAGCAATCCGTGCGGTGCGAACAGAATCAGACCCAGAACCGCTGCCAGGATGACTACCTGGAATTCCTTTGCAAACTTCATTTTACCTCCTCCTCTGTAACCGACTTGACTTGTCCTTTTGAGTTGATGATTAATTTGTACCGCTTTCCGTAGTCCACTGCTTCGAAGACCAGAGAGTCAGCGGACACGGAGACGTATTCCATCTTCATCTGGCCCACGACGAAGGTTTCCCCTTTCATTACCGTGATGCTTCCCGTTCCCGGGACAGCCATCATCAATGTATCAGACCATATGGCGGTGGCCCTGATGCCGCTCAGAGTATCTTTGATGTTTTTCAGAGGGTCTTGGATAGCGACCAGTCTTCCCCCCGCAGGACCGAAGGGATTCCGTTTTTGCGCCACGTCGAACTGCTCGGAGCCGCTCACGTCGATCTTCGGTAGTTCTCCTCCTGCTTCTCTTATCCCCAGCATGCTCAGCTCGATCTTGGCTTTCACGTTCCCTTTTTCCTGGTCTTTCGGGTCGAGGGTGAGGTTCTCGAATTCGAGATGTGTAACCCGGAGCGCCTCGTTGGCGTTCTCGACCCCGGCGAGGAACCTGCACAGACTGAAAAAGTCAGCGGACTGAATGTCCAGTGTTCGCCGCACTTCATCGTAATGGCGCGTGACACGGCTCCCAT
>JABMQX010000602.1 GCA_013203085.1 bacterium
ATCCCATCTCGCAGACGAAAGCCTGGTGTTGGCAGCAGGGGACCATGCTTCAGTGGCTGGGATCAGCCCCGGACCGCCTCATCATTCACAACGACCGCGCGGAAGACCGCTTCATCTCCGTTATCCGCGACGTTCGCACCGGGGAATCACGGAATCTGCCGCGTGCTATCTACGCTGTAAGCCCGGACGGCAAGCAAGCCGTCTGCCTCAACTTCTCGCGTGTTCAACGAACTCGGCCCGGATACGGCTACGCGGGGCTGCCAGACCGCTGGGCGAATCAACGGCATCCGAGTGATGACGGAATATTCATCATGGACCTCGAGACGGGGCGAAATAGGTTAATCATCTCTCTGGAGCAGATCGTCGCCATCAAACCCCACGACATGATGGATGAAGCCGAGCACTGGTTCAATCATCTCCTCTTCAGCCCCGACGGCTCTCGATTCATTTTCCTCCACCGATGGCGGAAAGAGAGGCGCGGACGGTGGACGCGGATGTTCACAGCCGCTCCGGACGGCTCGGACATCCATTTAGTCGCCGATCACGAGATGGTTTCCCACTTCATATGGCGAGACCCGACCCACATCCTTGCCTGGTCTCGTGAGCCAGAGACCCGCGACCGATACCACCTCTACACCGACCGCTCAGACAAGGTGAAGGTCATCGGGGAAGGCATCCTCACCCGGGACGGCCATTGCACCTACTCCCCCGATAGGCGCTGGATTCTCACGGACACCTATCCGGACAAGAACCGCTTTCGCACGTTGTTTCTCTACAATCCGGAAACCCGCCGCCGTGTTGACATCGGCCGCTTCTTCGCGCCGAAGGAGCTCGACGGCGAGATTCGGTGCGATCTTCACCCACGCTGGAGCCGCGACGGCACGCAGGTGTGCATTGACTCCGTGCACGAAGGTTCTCGGCAGGTGTACGTTCTGGATATTTCACACATCGTGCGATAGAAGATCTGTTCCGAAAGATAATATGAGGGGGGCAAGCCTTTGAGATGCTTTGACCGTGGGACTTTCTCTTACAGCCCGGAGAATGAGCCATGTTCCGGCGGGAATGTCCGGCGCTCTTTTATTCTCCCTTCCCCTTGCCCTGCATCACTGGTATAATCAGTTCCGAAATGGCAGCGCGCCGGCACGCGATCCGTACCGCACGCAGGGGAGGGCCGAATCGGAGTTGCGGCCGGGTGCCTCGCGTTTCGCGATACGTTAGCTCGAAGAGACGAACAGGAGGAGTAGCTGGTGGTGAAGTGCTTTTTCCATCCGGAGAGGATCGCTGGTGGAGGCTGTTCCATTTGCGGCACACCCCTCTGCGAGGATTGCCGTACGACCATAGGCGAGCAGGATTATTGCAACCGCTGCAAAGCCTGGTCGGAGTTTCCGATGGATATCGCTGACGCTTTCAAGAGTTTCTTCAGCCGTGGCAGCAAATGCCCCAACTGCGGAAAAGGGGTCGAGGACGACTTCATCATCTGCCCCTATTGCCAGACAGAGCTAAAGGCGAAATGCGCGAAGTGCGGGCAGTTACTCGAACAGGAGTGGGTCGCGTGCCCCTACTGCGGTGAGAAAAGGACTGGTTAAGGGAGTCCGCCTTCCCTCCTGAAATGTGTGTCTTTCTCGCTTGTTGGCTTACAAGGCGCGATTTGCCGCCCTTTAGTCATATCCGGCGAGACACATCACGTTTCTCGACCGGTCTGTCAGATTCGGCGCCGACCCGGGTGAGTGCCGAGTTGGTGAACGAGGGCACTTGCCAACCGTTCAGCAAATCGGTGCGGAGGGACTTTCGGGCAGAAGCACCGAGGGCACATTTCCGTTAGCCCAAATGGAGGAGAATCAATGAAGGTTTATGTTGCCGCCACTCGGCAAAATGATGGAAAAACAATGGTTTGCCTTGGCCTTCTCAATGCCCTATCGGCCAAGTTTAAAAAGATTGGCTACATGAAACCGGTCGGACAGCAGTACATCGTTGTGGACGGCGATAGGATAGATAAGGACGCCGTGCTCGTGAAACAACTGTTCAATCTTGACTCGCGGCTTCCCGACATCAACCCCGTTTCTGTGCCTTCCGGATTCACCGCCGAATATATTCTCAAAGGAAATCGCGAGGAGCTCGTTCGGCGGGTCAAGGAGGGATTCCAGAACGTCAGCCGCGACAAAGAGATAACGCTCCTCGAAGGAACGGGGCACGCCGGTGTCGGCTCCGTCTTCGATATGTCCAATGCCGACGCGGCTGCCCTTCTTGGCTCAAAAGTCGTCATCGTGAGCCTCGGCGGTATTGGAAGGCCGATTGACGAAATCATGTTGAACAAAGCCATGTTCGAGAAGCAAGGCGTAGAGGTTGTCGGGGCTATCATCAACAAAGTCCGTCAGGACAAGTTCGACAAGGTCAACGAGCTTGTCCGGAAAGGGTTGGAGCGTAAAGGACTTACAGTCCTCGGCGTCGTCCCTTTCAATAAGGTCCTCGCCAGCCCCACAATCGCCGAGGTGCTCGATCACCTCAAAGGAAAAATTATTGCCGGCGAAAAGGGCCTCACGACCGCCGTAAGCAGGTTCGTGGTCGTCGCCATGCCTTCTAACACCGCCCTTGAGTACTTTGTTCCCGGGGCCTTGCTCATCACCCCCGGGAATAGAGAAGACATCATCCTTGCCGCTCTCGCCCGTAACATGGTGGAAGCCGACACTTCACGTTTCATATCCGGGATCGTGCTGACCTGCGGCATTTACCCTGATAGGAGCGTCCTGCGTCTCGCGCAGCAGGTTGACATGCCTTTGATTCTGGTTCCCGAGGACACCTATCCGACCGCATCGAAAATCCACAGTTCGGTTTTCAAAATTCGACCGGAAGATACCGCCAAGGTCATGGAGACCGCTCGGCTCGTCAACCAGTACGTGGATGTTGACCGCATTCTGGAGTTGATCAAGGAGTGAGCTGATAGGCCTGCGGCTCTATTTCAGTGGTATGGGTTTGGGTTCGTTATGCTCCTGCCGTCTGCGGTCGAGAAACCGGTCCGATAAAGGGGCGAAGAGACCGCCTTTTTCTCTTTTCAGTCGGCGACCGTGAGAAAGGGAAGAATGTCGGAAGGCATTGAGCGGAAACTCGAAGCGATATTCCGCGATCGGACGCACGGGGCGGCGTTCCTCGCCAAGCAATCCCTCAGGGCGATGAAACTATCTGCTGTCGAAGGTGAGGCTGGCGAGGCGGATTCGTTCCTGCGGGAGATGGCGAGGCTCGGAACTCGCATAGTCAGGTTGAGGCCTTCGATGTCAGCTCCGATATGCAACGGGATTGTGAGGATGTTCGACGCGATTTCCCAAGAGGCGAGGAGCGTGCGAGATGTCCGAGAGCTGAAGGAGTTCGCCCGCCGGGCAGTGGATCGCCTGCTCGTAGTCAGCGAGGAAAATGTACGCAAGACCGCCATGCACGTATGTCGGGCTATCCCCGAGGGGGCAACGGTCCTGACCCACTCTTACAGTGAGACCTGTCTGCGGGCTCTTCTCGCCTGCGAGGAAAAGGGGGTGAGGGTCTTTGCGACGGAATCGAGGCCGCTTTTTGAAGGAAGGGCAATGGCGGAGAGCCTCCGGAAGGGAAGAGTGCAAGTTACGCTGCTCACGGATGCCGAGGCAGGACACTTCATGGGGGATGTACAGGTCGTGCTTGTGGGGGCGGACACGGTTCTGATGGACGGATCGCTCATCAATAAGATCGGAACATACCTCCTCGCTCTCGCTGCGAGGGACAAAGATGTCCCGTTCCGGGTCGCCTGCGATAGCTGGAAGTTCCGCATTGAGGGCGGAGTCCCTGACCTGGAAGAAAAAAGCCCTGACGAGGTTGTGGATAGCGCCTCTGGGATGGCGGCGAGAAACGTCTATTTCGACCTGACCCCACCCCGGCTAATCACATCGCTTGTCACGGAGGTTGGCGATATGAAGCCGGAGGAAGTCGGGCTGAGGAGCGAAAGGTGGAAAGAGGTTCTCAGGGGAATGTTTGAAATGGCACGGTCGTAACTGGCGCCGCGACGAGGTGGGTCTTTTGATGGCGCGGGCGGGGACTGAGAAACCTGAGCAGAAGCGGCGATGATATAGTCAGCTTTGCGCAATCGAGCCACGCGAAGATTGACTGGTGAAACGGGGGCTTCGACCGTGCGATTTCGTGCCGCCGGAACAGGGAGAGGACAAGTCTCATAAGCAATTCAATAAAGTAATGACAGCTCATAACCGCTTTGGTAAAATGCACTTCGCTTCTTCGGCTCGCGTTTTGTCTTTCGAATGAAAACTCTTTCGCCCCTCTGGGACATGATTGGGCCGCGTTGAATATCCCCGGCGGGGTTTTCCATTTGAGGAGGTGGTGAGGATGTTATGTCTAATGCGCAGCGTGCCCTCGGCCGGTAGAGAGTAGTGTAATGTAATCAACCGAGAGTGCGGAGGACACGAAGTTGGCTAAGACAATAGCTGAGATCAATGAGAAGATAAAATCGGGCAAGGCGGTGGTTGTCACCGCAGAGGATATCATAGGTATCGTCGAGGAAAAGGGCGTGGCTGAGGCCGCGAGGGAAATAGATGTCGTCACGACAGGCACCTTCGGGCCGATGTGCTCATCCGGTATCTACTTTAACATCGGTCATACGAAACCGAAGATGAAATTGGGCGGGGGGACGCTCTATCTGAACGATGTGCCCGCATATGCCGGTTACGCGGCGGTGGATGTTCTCCTGGGGGCAACGGCTTTGCCGGAGAATGATCCCCTCAACAAGGTATATCCGGGTGAGTTCAAGTACGGGGGTGGGCACGTCATCGAGGAGTTGGTGGCGGGCAAAGACATCAAGCTCGTCGCCACCACCTACGGTACGGACTGCTACCCCCGGAAAAAACTGGAGACGTGGATCAACATCAAGGACCTCAACGAGGCGATTCTCTTCAATCCTCGGAACGCCTACCAGAATTACAATTGCGCAGTAAACGCTTCGGACAGGATCATCTATACATATATGGGCATGCTCAAGCCCGACCTGGGCAATGCGAACTATTGCAGTGCCGGTCAGCTTTCTCCCCTGCTGAACGATCCTCTGTATAGAACGATCGGCATCGGCACCAAGCTTTTCCTCGGTGGGGGGACGGGCTATGTCGCCTGGAACGGCACTCAGCACAACCCGGCTGTTCCTCGTGGGGATAACAGAGTTCCGAAAGAGGGAGCGGGGACCCTCGCGTTGATCGGCGACTTGAAACAGATGAAGCCTGAGTGGCTGATGGGCACGTCGTTCCAGGGATACGGCGCGACTTTGACAGTAGGCATCGGGATTCCGATTCCGATTCTCGATGAAGAAATATGCCGCTTTACAGCGGTGAAGGATGCTGACATCTACGCCCCGATCGTTGACTACGCCCTGGATTATCCGCAGGCAAAACCTGCCACCCTCGGAGAGGTCAGCTACGCCCAGTTGAAGTCCGGGGAAATCGAAGTGCTGGGAAAACGCGTGCCGACGGCTTCCCTGTCAAGCTATCCGAGGGCGGTGGAAATTGCCGAGACCTTGAAAGAATGGATCGAAGGAGGCCGTTTCCTGCTAACGGAGCCGGTGGGTCGGTTGCCCGGGCCGGAATCGGGTTACACGTTCAGGCCTTTGAAGGAGCGACCATTGGAATGATGGAGTCGAACCGTGAGGGGAGGGGGCTGGAACCTTCGGCCACTCTCCTTTCCACAGGGTAAAACGGGAGGGCGCCGTGGTCTCGAGAAGAATTGTTCTGCAGTTTCCGCATAGGTTGGTGGACCAGCCTATCGTATCTAATCTGGTGAGGAAGTTTGACCTGGAATTCAACATTCTGAAGGCATCCGTCACCCCCAGGGAAGAGGGTCTTCTTGTGATGGAGCTCAAGGGGGAGAAGAAGGCCTACGAGGAAGGGGTCGCTTACCTGAAGGACCTCGGCGTGACGGTTCAACCCCTCAGCCAGAAAATCATCCGCAACATGGCCCGGTGCACGCACTGCGGCGCCTGCGTCGTGATTTGTCCGACGGAGGCTCTTGTCCTCGACATCGTCAGCCGGGAGGTCCATTTTTTCGAAACCCAGTGCATCGGATGCGAGCTTTGCATCAAAGCTTGTCCGACGAGAGCCATGGAGGCACACTTTTAGTGTACGTGCCGCGAACCTATCGGGACCTCGTCAAGGGGCGGGATCTAGCTTCCTTCAGCGTGCAGATTGAGGAGACCGACCTGTACATCAGAGCAGAACGGGACCTCTCGGAGGAAGGACTGGCTGTCGTGCGGGAACTGAGGTCCTCGCTGGAATCCTACATCGCAAACCATCCCTCGTTCAAAGAGTCCCTGAAGCCGCTGACGGTCCCTGCGGATGCTCCCGCGATTGTCCGCGAAATGTCGGCGGCTGCCACGAAAGCGGGCGTCGGCCCAATGGCAGCGGTCGCCGGCGCCGTCGCGGAAGCAGTGGGGCGGGTGCTCCTTGGCCACTCGTCGGAGGTGATCGTGGAAAATGGCGGGGACATCTTCATGAGCGTGCGCAGCCGCAGGCACGTGTTGATGCACGCTGGAAAGTCTCCGCTTTCCAACAGAGTTTCTATCGAAATTCGCCCGGAGAAAACACCTCTGGGCGTTTGCACATCGTCGGGGACTGTCGGCCACTCGCTCAGCTTCGGCGAGGCGGACGCGGTGACCGTTCTTTCTCAATCAACCGCTCTTGCAGACGCCGCCGCGACGGCGATCGGAAACATCGTGAAGTCCGAGGCGGATATTGCGAGGGGACTCGACTTCGGGAAAGGAATTTCAGGGGTGGAAGGTATCGTCATCATAATCGGGGATAGGATGGGCGTCTGGGGAGATGTCGTGCTCTCGAGAACATCAGTCAGCCCCACGCGAGAGAGGAAGGGTGGCGCACATCCATCCTCATCAACGTGATCGGGCGGTTCGCTGCTGAGTGCGCCTCAAGACGAGGCAAAAGCTTGCCCAGAGAAAGTGGCGCTAATTCTCGCGAAATTACCCGCCAAAATTATCTCTTGACATGCGGGCGAAGTGAGTGATAAAAATCCGCTAGCGAAGCGCATTTCTCTTTGCCAACGCAGGAGGGCACGTTTCGATTTGGAATTTCTCCCCTTCGGGGGCAGGTCGAGGGGCGAACTTTCCCCGCCGGTTTCACCCCTTGTTGCTCTGAGCCTCCGAAGGGGGCTTTTTTTGTCTTTGCGCCAAGCGGCAATCGCTTCCGTATTGCGCTCGTTCTTTTGACAATGGGATCGAAAACTGGGCTTGACAGGGAACGGGGTCTGGCGGTACACAGAGAGGAATAAAAGAACCTACCCGTTTAGTTCATTGAAGCGGGGCATCTAAATCGCAAATACAAGGTTGTGGAAAAAGGCAATTCCGAAAGGAGGGCAAGATGTCAGAAAGACCTTTGAACGTCGGTTTAATAGGCGGTGGGCGGGGCGCGTTTATTGTCCATCCTCACCAACGGGCAATCCACTTCGATGGCACGCGGCGTGTAGTGGCAGCGGCTCTGCACCAGGACCCCGACGTGGCCATGGAAGAAGCGGAGGACTGGCCGTTCCCAATTCACGGCTATCGCAGCTACGACGAAATGATCGAGGCGGAGAAAGGTAAGCCGTTGGGCGAAAGAGTGGACTACGTTCTCATTGTCACTCCCAATAACGTTCACTTCGACCCGGCAATGAAGTGCATCGAGGCGGGAATCCCTGTCTTCTGCGAGAAGCCTCTGACGGTCACGTTGGAGGAATCGGACAAGCTGGTGGCGGCGGTCAAGGAGCATAACATTCCTTTCTGCACGGCTCACACCTATTTAGGGCACTGGTCGAGCCGTCTTTCCCGGCATATCGTTCGCAGCGGATTGCTGGGAGACGTTCGCTGGGTTGACTCCTCGTACCTCCAGGGATGGCTCGCGAGCCGGACGGAGGATATGGGAGTCATGCAGGCTGAGTGGCGGGTTGATCCGAAACGAGCCGGAGCGAGCTGCGCAGGCGGCGATATCGGGACGCACGCCCTGATGCAGCTTCGCTACGTCACAGGCCTGGATGTAACCCGCGTTCAAGCGCACCTTGTAACGTTCGTAGAAGGGCGCCAGCTCGACGACCACTTCACAACGTATTGCGAGCTGTCTAACGGCGGCAAAGCATTGGTCAGGGCATCGCAGATCGCCATCGGACACAAGAATGACCTATGCATCGAGGTGAACGGCACGAAGGCTACGCTTTTCTGGAGGCAGGAGGAACCGGAAAAGATAGTGATCCATCTGCCCGGTCAACCCGACAGGGTATATTGGCGAGGTGAAGTCCAGGCCAACGACGGCTTCCTGGGCGACATGCCGGAAGACCTGATGGCAGAACCGACAGCTCCCTCCGGGCACCCCGAGGCGTTTCATGATGCGTTCGCTCGTCTCCACAGGTGTTTCGAGGCGGACGTGCGGGCATACCAGGAGGGAAAACCGTGGCAATCGGACGGATCGAAGTACGCCAACGTCGAGGATGGGCGGATGGGCATCGCCTTTGTTGCCGCCGCCGTCGAAAGCAGTCAAAAGGGCGGCGAATGGGTTGATGTACCGTGATTGACCTCCCTTAGGCAAGGTCTCTGTTGCCGCTGGGACAGAAGCGACTGGATGGCAATTGTGTTAATCGGGGGCAAGGCGCCGATCGTTCTTGTCCCCGGTTTTCTTTTCTTGATCCGTGACCCGATAATCCCGTGACAGTTTTCCCGACTGCTCGCTCTTGTGTTGCGATTCAGGCAACATAAACAGCGTCGCACAGCCCGCGCGTTTTCCGACGCAAGCCGCCTGATTACCAAGAGGCGAGACTCTCGGTTCGCCTCAAAAAGAATGCTTGAGTTGAGACACAGGATTCGGGTAACTTTGCTCTGTCCGGTCAGCTTCTGAAAGGGGGAGGCAATGTCGCTGAAAAAATACATGGCCGAGATTAGCCCGGGTCTGCCCGTCAGCGAGATAGCTTTCTACACGCCGCTCTCCATTCACATCTTACGCCGAGTGCTCGGCTATTCGGCAAAGGGCTGCCTGATAAACAAGGCCGGCGAGGTGGGGATTCCGGACGTCAGGTTGCTGTCAGAGGAAGATGCATCCGAGTGGGTGATCTGTGAGGCGAAGCTCTACGATGCCGAGATCCGCGACGAGAGAAAAAGGGCGAAGCTATGGCAGGATCAGATAATCGAGAAAGGATACCTCTCGCCGGAAACCGTGTACGTGCTGTTGTGCTCGCCGAGGACGTTCTATGTCTGTGATGTAACCGGGGAATTGGTCGAAGCAGTTCACCTCGACCCGCCGAGGATGGTTTTGACTGATTTTCGGTCGGGAGAGGAAGTCCCCGCGACCGACCTGAACCTCCGAAAGCTCCTCTGGCCGATAACCGCCCAGGCATCCCGCGCCAGACCGCAATATGAGGTGTTCAGGCGAGGGGGACTTAAATCTGGATTTCTTCCCCTCGAGGCGAGCACCCTCAGCAAGCTGCAGGATGTCTTTGAATTCTCCATACGGCTTCTCAAGCGTTACTGCAAAAGAGTCTTCGAGTGGCACCAGCAGCAGTACAAGGAGTACCTTGAGAGGCTGCGTGAGCTTGAGATAGAGCTCGGCCGCGTTGGCTCCGACTTCATCTGGGAGAAAAAAGTCCGACGCAAGATCCTTCAGTTGAAAAAGGACCACGAGATTCAGCGCCATCTATTCGAAGTTGATTACCCTCTTTTCAAGGAGGATCAGACTTATTCCGGCACGAAAGAGGAGCGCGAGGAGGATTTTGAGGATATTTTCGTCACAAACACATCCCACATTGCCCTCAGCCGGCTGTTCTTTGTCAGAATCTGCGAGGATACGGGCCTGACCAGCAAGAAAATCTCTAACGAAGGGATGAAAGTCTGGAGCCGGTTCGTTCTAAGCCTCCCTCGTATGTACAAAGCGATCATCGAGCTGGCCTTCGAGGACGTGATGCCCGTGTACGCGAAGCTCTTCGAG
The DNA here is from genome assembly GCA_013203085.1 of bacterium. Lineage (GTDB taxonomy): Bacteria > Auribacterota > JABMQX01 > JABMQX01 > JABMQX01 > JABMQX01. Next base: position 9,966 of record JABMQX010000602.1, read on the forward strand.
AGTTCAGTCTTCGACTGGTTCGGTACGATCAATCACGAACTTAACGATATTCTCGAAAGGATACTCTTTCGCCTGAACGCTTTTTCGCTGGCAAGAGTCGACCGGGACACGCTCGGAACCATGTACCAGTACTTCCGTCCGAGGGCCGAAAGGAAGCGTTTGGGGGAGTATTACACCGACGAGGCAGTCGTTGATTTCGTCCTTTCCCGATGCGGCATTTTCGACGACCCTGATATACTGACGAAGCGAATCCTCGACCCAGCATGTGGATCATTTACTTTCGGCGTTAGAGCGTTCTCAGCGATGCGTGAGCGCGCCAAGCACCTTTCGCCTCAGAACAAGATCGAGCTGGCCAGGAGGTGCATCTCCGGCTACGACATCAATCCGTTCTCGACTTTCCTCGCCCACCTGAGCATGCTGTTCGCCTGCATTGACCTTTATCTGGAAGCGAAGAAGAAAGAGCCGGGCTTCCAGATGCCGCCCTTCAGCGTCTCGAATATCAATTCCCTCACTTCGGCGGCGGCTTTGCTGGGGCGAACGGACGCCAACGAGAAAGATGTATCCTCGAGTTCAAAATTCCGCGTCTTCGACTACGTTGTGGGTAATCCGCCTTTTGTGCGAAACGAGCGTATTCCTCCCGGCGATCGCGCCGTCATCGAGCAAACCTTCGCAGCGGTGAAATCGGGCAATACGGATCTATCCGTTTACTTCATCTATTGCGCCCTCAGCGTCTGGCTGAAGGATGGAGGCGTCATGGGGATGCTCGCTCCTATCGCCCTTGCGAATACAAAGATGGCCGCACCGCTGAGGGCATTGTTCCGCAACCGAAGCTACCACATCAGGGAAGTCGTTTCGCTGGAATGGATGGCGAAGGAGATTTTCCCTGGGGCTGACATCATCCCCATGATTATGTTTTCGGAAAAGGGGAGGCCTCCTGCGCGACATAGCGTGAACGTGGTCAGCGGCCTCCGGTCAAAGGAGGAGCTGCGGAGAGCGGTTGACGATCCTAAGTTTCTGGAAACGCACACCTCTCGGATTGACTACCGGAGTTGGCTCGATCTCAGCCCGGTCGGCGATTGGCCCCTGGAAGTGAAGGAAGCCGACGTGCCCATCCTCCAAAAGCTCAGGTCCGCGCCCACCTTGTCCGAGATTGCCCGAACTTCCTTCGGCGTCAAGCTCGGAGCCGGAGCGAAAATCGTTCTTCCCGCAGGAAAAGCGGGAGTGGGTCCAAAGCACGTCCAGTTCCTGAAAGGGCAGCACATTTGCGCATTCGGGCTGTCGCAGCCACAGGAGTTGATTGACCTCCACAGGATTGGCGAGGCGAGCGATGGCAGCATCTGGCGGGATATGTCGTTCTATGAGCGATCGCGAGATGCGAATGGCACTCTCACGGCGGATTCGGACGGCGCAAGTGTGATCCGGGAGATGAACAGGCGTCTCCCAAGCGATACTGCATGCTGTCTGCTGCCAACGGTATACGTGACGCTTAATGCGGCAGTCGCCGACCCCTTGCACGTTTGTGCCAACAACAGTGCGATGGTTGTTGTTCCTCTGAAATATGATGCGCATACGCTCTGCGCTCTCATCAACAGCACGATATCCAGATATTATGCCTTTCTCCTTTTCCGGACTTCGATCCTGCTCAGGCGCCGCTCCACCTGGGTTCCCCGGGTCATGGCGAATCTGCCTTTGCCGAAACTTGACGCGCGCACGGCGAAGAAGCTCGGTCAGCTTTCTCGGGAGGCGACGCGGTTGTCGGAGGGCGTAGCTTTGTCTGTAGCGGAGCTGTTCTCTCGCGGGATGGCCGGCATCTCAGACATGACCAAGGCCGGATTCCTTGGCGTGAAGTGGAGCGCGGAAGACTTGACACTCAGCCGGCAGGATTTCGCGGACAGCACTGTTCGCGGCAAATCTCTTTCGGTCGCTACATGCAGGATAACATCGCCGGATGGCTACCTGCCTTACCTGATCAGAGCTGCCTTTCTCGCTCAACCTTGTGACGAAATCGCCGTCTCGGAGATCCAGAATATTCCCCTTCCTGCGGATCCGGATGTGAGATCGAGGTTGGCGGGCGAGATCAAGAACTTCGAGAAGAACCTCGACTCCCACAAAAAGCGAATGGAAGTGCTTTGCCACGAGATTGATGTTACCGTGGGGGAAGGGTTGGGGCTTAGCGCCAGCGAGCTCGCGGTCATTCTGAAAAGGTGTCAGGAATTTCCGCTGTCTGAGACGGTAGCTCGCCCCCGCTATGTCTGGTC
>JABMQX010000603.1 GCA_013203085.1 bacterium
CCGAGGTGATGCCGCGTCTGAATCACCGGATTTGCGGCTCCCGTGAGTGCAAGCGAAGCAGCTCTTAGGAACCCATTTTAAGGAAAAGCGATATGGAGAAAGAGAGAGAGCATGAATTTCACAGATCGCTGGGGCCATGGAGTACGAGCGCCATAATCGCCGGCTCGATGATCGGCACAGGGATTTTCCTGTTCGTGTACGAAGTGGCCCTTCATCTGCCCAACCGGACGGCGATCCTGGCGGCATGGATCGTCGGGGCGCTTATCGCCAGTTGCGGCGCCCTTTCTTTGGCGGAGCTGGCGGCGGCGTACCCGCAGACGGGAGGGGTATATGTGTTTCTCCGCCGGGCGTACGGTCCCTTTGTGAGCTTCCTCTATTCGTGGGCCAAGGTTCTGATCATGCGAGCGGGCACCCTCGGCATCATGGCGGTAGCTTTCTCCACATGGTGTTTTGATTTTCTCAACCTTGACCCCGAAGCACTTCCATGGGCCGCCAAGGGCGTTGCGATCGTCGTCGTGCTCGCCATAACCGCGATTAATATTGTGGGGCTTCGCTCCGGCTCAACCGTCCAAAACGTCCTCACCGCGGTCAAGATACTTTGCCTTGTAGGTATCATTATCGTGGGGGCGGCGTTCGTTGGGGGCCTGCTTGAATCGCACCCGGTGACCATCAAGCCCGCCGAGCACTACAAGGGACACTTCATTCTGCTATTCGGCGCGGCTTTGATTGCGATTATGTGGACCTTCGGAGGCTGGGACGAATCGCCCTTCGTCGCCGAAGAAGTCCGCAATCCCGAGAGAAACCTGCCGCTTTCGATTTTGGGGGGACTATGGACAGTGGCGCTCCTTTTTCTGTTGGTCAACGCCGCCTATCTCGCGATCCTCTCGCCCTCCGAGATGGCCGGCTCCGCGGGAGTGGCCGCCCCGGTGGCTGTGGAACGAGCCGTAGGCAGCGGAGCTCGAAAAATCCTCAGTATTGCCCTAATGATCTCCGCATTCGGGGCGGCGAACGGCTACGCCCTCACGGGTGGGCGGATCGCGTACGCCACGGGTCGGGAACAGGCGTTGTTCCGCTGGTTTGCCCGGACGGACTCCCGGACCAAGACCCCCGCGCGCAGCCTGGTTGTGCAGGGTGCTCTGACAATCGCAGCCATCCTCATTTTTGAAGATCCCTTCACATTACTCCTCTACACGGGGCTCGCCTACTGGGTGTTCGCCGGATTGACTGCTGCGGCAGTCATGGTGCTGCGGCTGCGTGATCCCCAGCGGGAGCGGCCATTCCGCGTGTGGGGCTACCCTGTGATACCGATCCTCTTCGTGGCGGCGTCGCTCGGTATGGCTGTCTCGGTCATCTTCAGCAGCACGCGCAACGCCCTTATCACGGTTGGCATCCTCGTGGCGGGCGCGGCAGCGTACTCCATTCAGACTATTGCGTTTGGCAAGCGACCTTGAATCAGTACGCGAGCATGCGAGGATCGGGCCCGAGGTGGATCTGCGATTGTTCTTTCTGGGCAACGTCGTGACGCGTTCTCCCATCGAGCGAGGCGGCTTGGCGGTTCGGACACACGAACGCGACCTCTTCCCACGGCGCCAGGATGATCCTGTCCGCCACCCCTTGAACCAGTAAGCTCGATTGTCTCACCCTGCCACCATTCAGTGGTGTTGCACGCGGTACTCGGAACATAATTGAATCCCACCAGCCAGGGCCGCCTGCCTTACGACTCCCACGCCTTTTCTTCACTCCAGCGTTTTGCTGTCAAGCCCGCTGCCTTACACTTTGCGGTAGCCTTTTGGGCACAAGTGGCTGTCAACAAAGCAGCCATGGTGAGTCCCGCAATGACCGTCTTCTTCACATTCTTCCCCTCTTTGTGCTTTGGTTCAATCGCATCCTGCGCATCGTGAACCTTCGCACCTCGCATAAGTCAGCGGCCACGTTCATTGCACAACTCTCACGAATTACTGACAAACCCCTACGACAGTCTTATGGTAAACGCTTCACATAGACGTAATATGCCCCGCGGGATTCGCCATTCTCGTCTGTGAACCACGTTTGCAGGCGTGTCTTGCCGGCTCTGAGCTTAACGCGGAACGTCACGGCGGACGCGTCCTTGGGGACTGGCTGGCTCACATCCACGTCACCGATTTTGAGCCTGGCCTTGGTGGCGCTAATGGCTTTTCCGCCGGGGATCGCGCCGTTGATGGGCCTGTCCACTTCGGCCGGCCAGCGCCGCAAGGCGAACTCATACTTGCCGCCCCGGGCGACTCCCACCGCCCAGAATCCATTCGCTCGGGGGCCCCTCCGGATGTGATACTGGTCCCAGGGGACTTCTCGCGCATGCCAGTCATGAGTGGTCAGCCGGGAAGGGGTCTCCTTCTCGGAACCGAGTATGATCTCGCAATATTCGTCAAAGCGCCCGGAAATGTCGGCCCACCAATCTTCGTACGCCTTCCGGAGTTTCTCTACGACCGCAGGATGTTCGTCCGCAACATTCTTCTTTTGCCCCGGGTCGGCGATCATATCGTAAAGCCCTCGCCCGTTAATCAGTCGCCAGCGGTCAGTCATCACGGCACACTTGCGCCACTTCTCAGGATGTTCGATGCGCTGTGAGTGCACCAGTAGCGTGCGGTCAGGCCAGACTTTGTCATTGCCTTTGAGCAGTGGCGCCAGACTTGTACCGTCGAACTCAACTTCTTCGGGTGTCTTCAGTCCGCACAGATCAATCAAGCTGGGCAGAACGTCAATGTGGGCGGTGATGCGCGGTACATCGCGCCCTCCTGATAGTTGGGCCGGCCAGCGTATGAAGAATGGCACACGGTGACCGCCGTCATACTCCGAGCCCTTTTGACCGCGCATCCCGGCTCTATCGCCAGCCGACGTGCCGTTGTCCGTCATGAAGATCAGGATCGTGTTCTCCTCCAATCCAAGTGCTCTCATTCGCTCCATCAGCCGGCCCATATTCTCATCAATGTTGGTAATCATGCCGTAGAATCTTGCTTGGCGCTCCGGCACGCCTTTGTCCGTGTAGGGCTTGCTGTATTTCTCGGCGACGTTGTAGGGGCCGTGCGGCGCGTTGGTAGTCAGGTACACGAAAAAGGGCCGCTCCTTGTTCCGCTCCATAAATCTGATCGCCTCGTCGAACCAAACATCGGTGCAGTATCCTTTGAACTTCTTCGGCTTGCCGTTGTGCCAGTAGGTGTCATCGAAGTAGTCGTTGCCCCAGAAATCCGGAGCGTTGCCAACGGCTCCACCTCCGTGCACAAGCACTTCGTCGAACCCTCGATCCTGCGGCCGGAAGGGGTAGTTGTCGCCGAGGTGCCACTTCCCGAAGATGGCCGTGCGATAGCCGCTGGCCGAGAAAACATCGGCTATCGTAACCTCATCGCGGCGGAGGAGAGAGCGGCCCATTATCGTGTGCCATACCCCTGTTCGTGATGAGTAGCGCCCCGTCATCAGCGAAGAGCGCGTCGGAGAACAGGTCGGGTCCACGTGGAATTTCGTCAGCCGTGTGCTCTGCGAGTGCAGCTCATCGAGATTCGGGGTTTTGATGATCGAGTTGCCGTGGCAACCGAGGTCGCCGTAACCCTGGTCATCGGTTATGACCAGTATGACGTTTGGTCTTTCTTGAGCAAGCGCGGTGCGCGCGAACAGCGCCCGAGGCACCGCGACCGATGCCGCGCTCAGACTCATCGCTTTCAGAAAATCGCGACGTGTGTAATCGTGTGTGCTCATGCTTCACTGCTCCCTGTCATATCTGCGTTACGTCCTTGTGGCGCTTTGCTTCATGGAATTGAGGACGGCCTGAAGCCTTTTTCTCGCAGCCGCGGCTTCTTCTCCGCATTCACCAGGGTTAATCGGATTCTTTTCAAGCGGGTCGGCTGGTACGTCGAAAAGCTTGCCGTCGCCGTAGAGTTTGTAGCGTTTCCCCCGAGCGAAGATTTTCAACCCCCATTTTCTATTCTTCATCCTGGGCCTGTAATAGCAGAATACCCAATCCCTTGGGTTGCCCTTCTGACCGCGGAGTTGAGGAAGGAAGCTACGCCCGTCAATAACTATCTTCGTAGGAAGCTCACCGCCGACCGCTTCCACCAAAGTCGGAAGGAAATCGCTGAAATCCACGAGGTCGCCACACACATTTCCCTTCGGGGTTGTGCCTTTCCAGCTTGCGATAAGAGCGACATGCGTGCCTGCGTCAGTCGTAAGACCTTTCCCTCCTTCGATAGCGCGTTCTCCCAGTCTCGAAGTGATTGAACGGGGCGTGCCATTGTCGGCCGTGAACAGGACAAGTGTATTCTCTCGCAGGCCGAGTTCGTCCAGTTTTCGGGTGATACGTCCGACGATCTTATCCATATAAGTAACCATATCTGCGAAGTTTGCCTTGTTCCTCCGGCCCTTTTGCCTCCTCCCCTTGCTGTCCGGCGTAGGCTCAAAGGGAGCGTGGGTAAGAGCCATCGGATAATATACGAAAAATGGTTTGCTTTTGTGGCGTTCTATGAACCCCGTTATGAAATCGCAAAAGACGTCCGGACCGTATTTGCCCTTGATGTCCTTATGCAGCTTGCCGTTTTGAAGGACCGTCGGGTCTGTGTAGCGAGACCCCCTCTCTTTCACCTGCCAGAGGCAATACTCGTCGAAGCCAGCTTTATCCGGATAAGTGCCGTTTTCGTCCCCACCACCGTACAATTGCCACTTGCCTGCGACACAGGTCGCATAGCCGCACCTCTGCATAATATGACCAAAGGTTATCTCTCTCGGGTCGAGAGACCCGAAGACTGTGTAATTGCGGAAGTTGTATTTGCCGGTCATGATCTGGACGCGTGATGGCGTGCAAAGGGGCTGCGCGTAACAATGCTCGAAGCGCACGCCGGTTCTTGCCAGTTCGTCAAGGACAGGCGTCTTGTACGATGTGCCGCCGTTACAGCCGAGACACTCATAGCCAAGATCGTCAGCCATTATCAGTACGATGTTCGGCTTGTCCCTGGAAATCTTCCCCGCGAATTCACTTGCAGCACCCACGCGCCCCGAAATAGCCAAACCCGCCGCACCCAGGCCGAGGGTCTTCAAAAAATCTCGCCTTGTGTGATCGTGCACGCTCATCTTCGTTTTCTCCTTCTTCATACGAGATGCCGAACTTCCGTATGTCGTTCCCACCCACCCACTGGTCGGAGCGGACTTCATTTATTCGCATTTTTCTCGTTCGTCTGGGCTCGCATCTGCGTCGCGGCACCAGGATCGCTCTGTTTTTCCATCCAGTTTTCCAAGCGCTTGCCAAGAAACTTGGCCAGATCACGGTTCGCGGGATCGGCGGCGATATTGCTCAGTTCGTAAGGATCAGCTCGCAAGTCATAGAGCTCTTCGGCGGGACGGTGCTGATAGTCGCGAACGATCCGCCCAGCGTGTTCATCGGTCTTTGCTTTTTCGAGCCAGGTCTGCCAGTAGTCACGGCCATCTCGGTCCTTGCCATCGGTGATATGAGTCGTGTAGAGGTTCTGCGGCTTGAGGTTAAGGATGTACTTGTGTGTGCTTGTGCGAATACAGCGCATGGGGAAATCGTTCATCTTTCCGTCCCCGGTGTGTGTGGCAAAGATCACCCGCCGGTGCCGCGTCCCCTTCCCCAAGAGCACGGGCAAGAAACTACAGCCATCCATTTCACGGGGCGGCTCGCCTCCCGCGACCTCAATGAACGTCGGCAACACATCCACCAGGCTGACAATCGCATCGCTAACCGATCCAGCTTTTACTTTCCCCGGCCAGCGGGCGAGTAGCGGCACGCGGATACCTGCGTCGTACAAGTTCCACTTCGCGTGCGGCCATTGGGCGCCCTGGTCGGAGGTATAAATGAACAGTGTATTATCCTGAAGGCCGTGTTTCTTGACTGATTCAAGGCAGTCGCCGAGGCGTTTGTCCATCAGGGTAACGTCGGTGTAGTATCGGGCAACGGCATGGCGAGTGAGGGCAGTATCAATCATGTACGGTGGGACGGTTACTTTCGCTGAATCATATTCCTTCCATCGCCAGACCACGTGCGGGCTCCATGCGGCAATGATAAGGCACAATGGCTGCTCCTTACGGGTTGTCCTATGGTCGGCCAGGAGCTGGTCAACAACATCGGTGTCGAGATCGTTCCCGTAAACACGCGGGACGGATGCAGCTCGATGCCCTTTGAGCTGCGCCGGGAGGTACTCAAACGGGAATGCCGCACGCGGCCCGACGTGTGTTTTTCCAGCAAGTACAACGCGGTAGCCGAGCGCTGCCAGGTAATGAGGCAACGTCTTAATCCCGGGACGAATCCTGCTGTGGTTGGGGTGGGCCCCGTTCCGAAAAGGCATCAGACCGGTGTAAATCACCGACCGCGAGGGCGTGCATGTCGGCGAACCGGCGAACGCGTGCGTGAACCGCATGCTCTCCTTAGCGAGCCGGTCGAGATTTGGCGTGCGCACCACATCATTGCCGTAACAGCCCGCGTCAGCGTAGCCGTGGTCGTC
>JABMQX010000009.1 GCA_013203085.1 bacterium
GACAGGGAAGGCGTTGATACGCGAATTGACGCTAAAAGCGGGATTATGGAACACGACGCCCAGTCAGGAACAGTCTCTCTGACACTGAAAAACGTCAAAGTCATGATGGATCAGCGAGGCCGCCCACAGTTATGGGACGAGAGGGACCGGGTCATGAAGATAGATTTCGACCTCGCCAGCGCGATACAGAAGATCAAGATAACAAAAAGGGAAAGCGATATGACTTTCCGAGAGCTTCTCGCCAGAGCGAGGCTCCCGATGGAAAACCCCGAGGATGCCATAGGGTACCTGACCGAAGCGAACAAGAGGCTGGTATTCTCGTTCGCTTGCCTTTCCTTCGCTTTGATCGGGGCCCCCCTCGGAATACGAGTCCACCGAGGCGAAAAAACGGTGGGAATTTCCATAGGAATAACTCTGGCGATGTCGTTTTACACGATGGTTATGTTTGCGGAGAGGCTGAGGGACAATCCGGGGGCTCACCATCAGCTTCTCATGTGGCTGCCGAACGTGATCCTCATTGGGTTGGGGGTCCTCTTCTTCCGAAGAATACGGCGGGGAATGGGCTGAAAATGAAACTCATTGATAGGCATATCCTGAAGAACTTCCTCGCCCCCTTCATCTACATCCTTGCCAGCTTACTGGGTTTGTTCCTTGTTTACGATGTCTCCAGCAAAACGGCGAGATTTCTGAAACATGATGTCCCCTTCCTGGCGATTCTAAGGTTCTACTCGTTGTACATTCCTCAACTGATTGCCCTCGGCTTGCCGATGGTGATTCTCCTGGCGATCGTGCTGGGGGTCGGCAAAATGAGCAAGAACAACGAAATTACCGCCATGAGAGCATGCGGCGTGAGCGTTTTGCGAATCGCCTGCCCACTTTTCATAGCGGGGCTTTTGCTGGCGGGCTTCGGATTTCTCATGTTCGAAAAGGTCGTTACAAAAACCTACGGCGAAACCAAGAGGTTTGACGATGCGGTCAAAGGGAGGAATATCGGCAAGGATATTATCCACCGGGGTGATTTTCTGACCGACGAATCGGGGTCCCTTCTCCTCTTCGAGATTTATCAACGTGACCTCAAGGCTTTCAGCAATATAACTTGGAAAAAAGAATCAGATAACCCCCGAGCAAAGATCACAATAAAAGCTGACATGGCTGTGTGGATCGAAGACTCGTGGTGGGCATCGGGGGTCAAGGTCGTATATCCCGACGACAGATACCGTTTTATTCCAAAAATGAAGATGTATGATTGGGATTTCCGCCCTGATGACGTCACGGGGGAAATGCTCCCCGAACAACGGACTCTCGCGCAGCTTAGCAAGCGTATAAAACGCTATCGCGCCACTTCCGGAAACGTCAGAGGGGACATCATACAGTTTCACCGGCGGATGGCGCTCCCCCTGCTGAATCTGATTGTCGTTGCCGTGGCCTTACCCTTTGCGCTCAGAGGGGGAAGGCGAGGCGGAAGCGTGGCGATAGGGGTTGGCATATCTATGCTTCTTTGCCTGGGGTATTACGGCTTTAGCGTGCTGTTGTCGCTTCTCCACTCCATGCCCCCGTGGGCCGCGGTGTGGCTGCCTGACGCCTTATTCGGCTTAGGAGGGCTTACCGCGACACTCCGGATTGATTGACGAAGCGAAACCAAGCCACCTGTGGGCCGGTTCTTCCCTTCCGCAAGAGCGCCTGTCCAATCTTGCCGAAAGCCAAACAGGGCTCCTGTACCGGTCTATTCGGGGGCGAAGGGACCGATGCCGGGATGCCGTTCCCAAGGCTCAGGCTCCGTCCATGGCCGGGCGACGTCATCATCCCTGACCGGGGCGCACCCAAACACGGCAACTACTCCTGCCAGAAGCATAAGCACCAAAACAAACCTTTTCACTTCCCTCATCTCCTTATCTCAAAACTTCTTCACGCCGTCGTTGACCTGAACCTCCTCCTGCATCCAGTCCATGATCAGGTCAGCCGCGGCCATTTTCTCGTACACTTTTATGACCTGGGCTTTGCCAATGAAATCATTTCCTCGGTGAACGATAAAGACTTCTCCCTTTTCCAAGCCCTGATTCTTACCTACATCTATTATAACGAAGTTGTGCTTCCGATTCACGACGAGAACCTTCCCGCTGAAGCGCCGCCCGGTCGTGATCCTCACCTGACCCACATCAACCGAGCCGGGGATTTCGCCCGTTCGCTCCGCGATTTGCTTCTCGAGGTCTCGCTTCTCCTGCCGCACGTCCGCCAGTTCTCTCCGAAGATCCTCATTAGTCGCCGTCAGCTTTCCCGACCTTACGGAGGGCGCCGGAACCCGAGGTGAAACGGAAGCCACTGAGGTCTCGCCGACTGAGGAGAACACAGAGCCTACAGCGCCGATGGCTTTTCTCGCGGAGCTTTTCGCCTCTGTCGCGATGCGAGCCAATCCATCAATGGGGAAACGTTTCATCACATCTGATAGTCTGGGCGTCTCCGCCGAAGCCGAACTCCTCAAAACTCGCGCCACGCGAACCGAAGGGGCAATAGCCGTCCGCATGACGCGCCATGCACGCCCCGCGGTCTCCCTTACCCTGTTCGCCGCCAGAGCGACCCTTTCCAGCCGAAGGTCTTTCACCGCATCAGCAAGGCGTTTGACCTCTTGCGGCTGCGGTAGCGTTGTTTCCTCAGATACCGGCTCACTTCCGGGGAGCTCGCGCGAAGAAGAAACCTCGGTGGCCGCCATCGCAGCACTCTCCCTCTCCCTGGCAAGGTTTTGCGCGACCCTCTTCGCTTCGCGTAGCTGTTCCGCCAGGTCCCGATTCTTCTCCTCGAGGAGCCGAATTTCAGAACGTAGGGTTCTGAGACCATTCTCGGCGGCGATCCGCTTCTCGCGCTCCTTTCTCTCCAAGACGAAAAAACGCGAGGACACGCCAACCGCAGCAATGCACAAAGAGACGCTTATGAATACGAGCCACTTATGCCGTGGGACTTCCTTCCTGAATACCGGTTCCATCTCACAGCAGTATATCACCGAGCAATTCCGTGGTCAATCTCCGTCCCGAGCATGAGTGTGGCTACATTTGAGTGGGTGTGTTTGCCAAGGGTAACGCCCCCCCCCGCGTTCCCGCGGGGCTGGGCTGCGAGACGGTGGAAGTTCTTGACTGCGGGCCATGTCGGTATTAGACTGCGCCATCAAGGTAAAATGGTGTTGTCTTTTATCACAACGGAGGTGCTGCCATGGCGAGTAAGAAGAAGCTGAGCAGGCGAGAATTCTTTGCCACAAGCGCCCGATACGCGACCGGACTTGGCGCTGGGCTTGCGCTGCCCAACGTCATCACCAGTCCCGCTCTGGGCGCCCCCGGAGTCGCTCCCGCGAGCGACAGAATCACCCTCGGAACCATCGGCTGCGGAGGGCAGGGAACCGGAGACCTCGGCGCACTGATGGGCACAGGAAAAATCCAGCCGCTGGCGGTGTGCGACTGCTACGAATCGAATCGCAACCGCGCCAAAAAAAGGGCCGGGGGGAAGGTTGAGACCTACAACGACTTCCGCGACCTCTTGGACCGCAAAGACATAGACGCGGTGAACATAGGAACGCCCGACCACTGGCACGCCATTATTGCCATCAGAGCCGCTCAGGCGGGAAAGGATATTTACTGCCAGAAACCCTTGTCGCTGACCATCAAGCAGGGCCGCGCCATGGTCAATGCCGTCCGGCGGTACAATCGAGTTTTCCAGACCGGCAGCCAGCAACGGTCCGAGGGGAATTTCCGTTACGCGTGCGAACTGGTGAGAAGCGGCAGGATTGGAAAACTGATCTGGGTGGACACTCGCGTCGGCGGAAACCCGACCTGTGGTTGGGACCCCGACACCTATCCTCCACCCGGGCTAGACTGGGACATGTACCTCGGTCCCGCGCGAAAGGTGCCGTTCAATCCGCGCCGCTTTATCTGGGACTTCCGGTGGTTGTGGGATTATTCCGGCGGCAACATGACCGACTGGGGAGCTCACCACAACGACATCGCCCAGTGGGGGATCGGCACTGATCACACAGGCCCGATCTGGATAGACGGAACCGGACAATTCCCGACAGAAGGGTTGATGGAAACGCCGGTTTCCTATAAGGCGACGTACACGTACGCCAATGGAGTCAAGCTGGTCTGCTCCAGCGAAGGCAACAACGTCACGTTCTACGGAACCGAAGGGCGCATTGACGTCAACCGAGGGCGCCTCAGCTCCGACCCACCAGACATCATCAAGCAGCCCATCGGGCCCAAAGACGTGCACCTCTACGTCAGTAACAACCACTACCAGGACTTCGTTGACTGCGTGAAGGAAAGACGCCGCCCAATCTGCGACGTGGAGACCGGCCATCGCTCGGTGAGCGTTTGCCACCTCGGGAACATCTCCATTCGCCTCCGCCGGAAAATCAAATGGGACCCGGTGAAGGAGGAGATTGTCGGCGACGAGGAAGCAAACCGCTGGCTCGATAGACCCATGCGGAAACCGTGGCATCTGTAAGAGTTGATCGAAACTGGCTTAGGAGGATTGGACAATGACGCAAACAGGATTTAGACGCAGCCTCGCGCTGGGGTTGCTGACAATTGTTGTTTTGGTCGCAATAAGCGGTTCATCATGGGCAGCGACTCGCCAGGAGCTTAACGATTTCCTCGCAAGGATTCAGGATGCGAAAGGTGACGTCCGGCGGGCAGCCTGGGAAAACGCCGGCGAAATGGGAGCCGACGCGGTCGCACCGCTCGGCAAGATCCTCGCAGGAAAAGAGCGTGCAGCCGCAAAAGCCGCGGGGCGCGCCCTTGAAGTGGTTGCCCATTACGCTTCGCGCCCGGGAGCGGACGCTGAACGGAAGGCGGTCAGCGCCGCCCTTATCGAGCTGACAAAAAAAGGGAATTCAGTGAAGGTTCGGGACAAGGCGCTGAGGCTCCTCGGCTCGACGGGACAAGATAATGCCGTGCCCGCGATTGCAGCGCTTCTGGGCGACGAGGAAGTATGGGAAGCGGCTCGCTGGGCCCTGGAGCGGATTCCGGGCAGAGCGGCAAACATGGCTTTGCTCCGGGCTGTGAATCAACCTCCGAGGTGGGAGAAATCTGAAATCCTGAAGTTCCAGGAGGCGATTATTTCGACACTCGGGGCGAAGAAGTCGCCGGAAGTCGTTGAGCCGCTGATGAAATTTGTTCGGAGCGACCGGGAGAATATACGCATTGCAGCGATGGAAGCCCTCGCTCGCATTGGAGACCCGAGGGCAGCCTCCGTGATACTGAATGCCGCCAGGGAAAGGTCGGGAAGGGAAAAAGCAATTGCCCTCGACAGTTATCTGCGCATCGGCGACCGCCTCGCAGAAA
>JABMQX010000604.1 GCA_013203085.1 bacterium
GGAACTTTCACTGTACATCAACAAGGAGACGGGCATTTCCCGAATAGACCCCCGGGCGAAACTCATTGCGATGGCGGCGTTGTTTGTGGTCACGATGTCATTTAACAATCCGGTTTATCTTCTGGGGCTTCTTTTGTTTGAGGTATGGCTGGTCGGTGCGAGTCGGTCTTTGGTCAACATCAAAAGGGTGAGGGTTCTCCTGGGGCTTCTGTTCGTGTTCAGCACAGGGATGTGGGCGTTATTCCTGAGGGAGGGGCCTCTTCTGTGGAAACTCGGCCCTGTGAGAGTGTATAAGGACTCCGGGCTATACGCTCTCGGAATGGGAATGCGCCTGGTGGCGATGGTCGTCGCGGGATTGGTTTTCCTTTCGTCAACGATGGTGGAGGAATTTGTGTTCGCGTTGAGGAAGTTCGGTCTTCCATTGCCGGTGGCGTTTGCCTTTTCGCTTGCTTTTCGGATGGTATCCCAAGTTGTGAAAACCGCAGGGACGGTGAAGCAGGCTCAGCAGATTCGAGGGCTGGACGTTGACTCCGGGGGAATTGTCAGAAGGATCAAGAATCACATTCCGCTGCTGATTCCGATCTTCGTTTATTCCATCAAGAGCGTGGAGACGCTGACGAGGGCATTGGAGGCGAGAGGTTTTCGCTGTACAAGGAACCAGACGCTATTTATGATAAGAAAGCTCACTGTTGGCGATTGTATTGTAGCAGTAGTGGCGACGATAGTAGCGGTAGCGGCTATCGTCTTGAGAGTGCAAGGATTTGGTGAGGTGCTGCCACGCCTTTGAAGGCTGATGTAGGTGCTGACCGCTTGATGAGGGCGTGGAATTGCGCGCCGGAGGGCTGAAAGATGAACTGGAAAAGCTGGCTGGTGATCGTCGGAATTCTTGCTGCCGCTGCGGCGGCGCTGGGGCTTACCATGAAAGGAAAGCCAAAGCGGGAAGGCAAGGGTTCCCCGCAGGGAGACAAGGTCAGAGAAGCGGCGGTGGCGGGGCTGTTCTATCCGAAGGAAAAAGATGTCCTGGCAGCGATGATTGACAGCTTTCTGGGGAGTGTCGGAGCGCCGCAAGTCGAAAACGTCCGAGGGCTTGTCTGCCCACACGCGGGCTACCGATTCTCGGGCCAAACGGCGGCTTATTCTTACAAGCAGTTGATGGGGCGAGACGTTCGGACCGTCGTCGTCATGGCGCCGAGCCATTACTCTCTTTTTCGGGGAGCATCTATACCGGACGTGACGGCGTACCGGACGCCTCTGGGCACGGTGGAGCTTTCGCCAAAGGCAAAGGAGCTTGCGAAAATCGGTCCTCTTGTCTCCAATCCCCCTTCCCAGGTTCGGCGCCCGCCGTGGTGGAGGGAGTCCCCGAAGAAGGCCCCGCCGGTTGGGGAAGATACGCCCCACACCTGGGAACACTCTCTGGAGGTTCAGATTCCATTCCTGCAGCGGACTCTCAAAGATTTTTCAATCATACCTATCGTTTTCGGGCAAGTTGATGCGGAGAAAGTAGCCCGGGCCCTCGTCAGGAAGGTTGATGCCAAGACCGTTCTCGTGGCAAGCTCAGACCTGAGCCATTACTATCCTTACGATGTGGCGCGGCGGAAGGATGCGTCTTGCACAAAGGCGATCTGCGACCTCGATATCGAGAGGATGAAAAAGGAGGAAGCTTGCGGGAAAGCCCCCATTCTGACCCTGATGCACATCGCCAGACAAAAGGGATGGAAAGCGAAGTTACTGGATTACCGCAACAGCGGGGACACGGCGGGGGACAAGTCCGGCGTAGTCGGATACGCGGCTGTTGTTTTCTACGAGCCCAAGAAATGAAGCGAAGAGTTGGACAGGATAACAGGATGGAGCGCATAATCCTGGAAATCCTGTTAATCCCGTCTGAGATTCCTCTCTGGAAATGAACACAAAAGAACACACGTTTTACCGCGCCGGAGGAGCATTTGCTCTACTGGTCTTGGGAGTGCTCATAGTCGTCTGGGCTGCGCGCAGCCACTTATCTCGCCGGGCATCGAATCCCCTCGGCACCTCCTCCCCTCACCTGCTTGCAGAGGGGACCCAGGAAATAGCACGCCGAGGCTCTTTGTCAGATCAGGAGTGGAAATTCCTTCTCGGTTTGGCAAGGAAAACCATCGAGGAGGTCGTGATAGACGGAAACATGCCAGAGATTGATGCGAGCGGTTTGTCGAACAGACTGACCGAGTTGAAAGGATGCTTCGTCACGTTGAAGGAGAAGGGGCAGCTTCGCGGATGCATCGGCCACATTTTCCCTAACGAACCTCTTTACAAGGCGGTCATGGACAATGCCCGCAGCGCCGCCATCAGTGATCCACGTTTTCCTCCGGTCCAGTCGGAAGAGCTCGCCGAGATAGAGATCGAGGTGAGCGTTCTGACAGTGCCTCAGCCGCTGGATTTCGAGTCCCCCGATGATTTGCTAAACAAACTGCGTCCCGATGTGGATGGCGTGGTGCTTCGCATAGGCCGGCGGCAGTCAACCTTTCTCCCGCAGGTCTGGGAGCAGCTTCCGGACAAGGAGAGGTTTCTCGCTCACCTGACAGCGAAGGCGGGACTCCCCCCCCGGATGTGGAAAGAACCGGGCACGGCTATTTTGACCTATCAGGTGGAGGCGTTCAAGGAATCGGAGATGTAACGTTCACAGGTCATTGCGGATTGCAGATTGCGGAATGCGGAATCCGAAATCCGAAATCGGAAATCGGAACGCCGACGCGGCGGTAACTGCCCACGCCCCCAGCCGAAGCGAAAAGGCTCTCGGTGTGAAACCGCGGATACGCCCGCACTAAACATTGCAGTTGCTGTCCACTCAAGTCCTCACTAACTCTTGGCGAAGATGAAAACAGACTTCCATTCCGGCGGTAACAAGACCCTCATTTTTTTTGCCATATGTGCCCTGGGCATCTCCTCCATCATTACGCAGTTGACGCTGATGCGTGAGCTTTTGAGCGTCTTCTCCGGCAACGAGATGGTTTTGGGGATCGTTCTGGGCAACTGGCTTCTGCTGACGGGGCTCGGCTCCTATCTCGGCAAGACGGCTACGAAGCTGAAAAGTCCTCTGAGTGCTCTCATCGTGGCGGAGATACTGGTGGCGGTCCTCCCGATTGGGAACGTGTTACTGGTCAGAATTCTGCGAAACGCGGTTTTCATCAGAGGCGCGATGGTTGGGGTGACGGCGACGGTGGTGAGTTGCTTCGTACTGCTGCTCCCTTACTGCGTGATCTCCGGATACCTTCTGACATTGGCGTGCTGCGTTCTGGCTTCAGAAGAAGGCGCTTTGAGCATCGGCCGGGTCTATTTCATGGACAATATCGGGGACATTGCCGGGGGGCTGTTATTCACATTTGTCCTGATTTACCTTTTCAATCACTTTGGCATTCTGTACGTCCCGGCGTTCCTGAATCTTCTCTTCGCGATTGTTGTATCGCTCTCTCTGAGAAAAAGATTTCTCCTCGGCGCTGCGGCAGGGGTGACCGTGGGCCTGGCGGCGCTGCTTTTGGCTCTCGATCTCGACGATGTTTCGACAAGAATCGAGTACCAGGGGCGCGATGTCGTTTACAGGGAAGATTCTCCGTACGGCAATCTGGTCGTAACTGAATCGGCAGGTCAATTCGATTTCATTGAGAACGGCGTTCCGCTGTTCTCTACGCACAACATCGAAGAGGTCGAGGAAACAGTCCATTACGCGATGTGTCAAAGGCCCGACGCCTATGGGGTTCTTCTCATCTCCGGCGGAATTTCGGGAACGGCGAAGGAGATTCTGAAGTACGGCGTCGAGAGGGTGGATTACGTGGAGCTTGACCCACTAATCGTCAAAGTGGGACAGAAGTATGTGCCGAAAAACCTTGCGGACGAGCGCATCAACGTCATCAATGCCGACGGGCGGCTTTTCGTCAAACGGACGCAGAAGCGATACGACGCGGTCATCGCAGACCTCCCCGACCCCTCCACATCTCAGATTAACAGGTTCTACACGTTCGAGTTTTTTGCCGAGGTGAAGGAGACCTTGACGAAGGAAGGGGTGCTGTCGCTCTCGTTGGGGCATTACGAGAACTATCTGAGCAAGGAGTTGGCAAGGCTGATAGCCACAGCCCACCGGACACTGAAAAAGGTGTTCGACAATGTGCTTATCATCCCGGGGGGACGAACATTCTTCCTGGCTTCGGACGGGCCGCTTTATAGCGACATCGCTGCACGAATCGAACAGACGGGGGTCCAAACGCAACTGGTCAACCGCGCTTACCTGAGTGCGATGCTGACACCGGACAGGCTCGCAGATATGGATCGGGCGATCTCCGAAAAGGCGGTCGTGAACAAGGATTTCAGTCCGGTTCTTTACTATTACCATCTTCTGTACTGGATCAGCCAGTTCAAGGTGAGGTTCGGGATTCTGGGAGGCGTTCTACTTTTGGCTTTTGCGGTTTATCTTTTCCGGATTCGGGCGGTTCCTTTTGCCATCTTCACGACGGGATTCGCGGCTTCCTCGCTTGAAGTTGTTCTTCTGGTCGGGTTTCAGATTCTATACGGTTACGTGTACAATCAGCTCGGCTTGATCGTGACGATGTTCATGCTCGGACTGGCTGTCGGCTCCTTTGTCATGAACCGAATGCTCCCGAGGCGGAGTCGGCGAGACCTGGTGAAGCTGGAGTTCTCCATCGCCGTTTACGCTGGGTTGCTTCCGTTCATTTTGATGGGACTGGGCCACGCGAGCGGCGAGGTGGTGTACTCCCTTTCGGCGAAGGTCGTGTTTCCCCTGTTGACGCTGGGTCTGGGTGCGCTGGTTGGGATGGAGTTTCCTCTGGCAGGGAAAGCGGATTTCGAAAGAATCGCCTCCACCGCTGCTCGGCTCTACACGGCGGATTTTGTGGGAGCCTGCCTGGGGGCTATACTTGTGAGCACCATTCTGATTCCGGTGATGGGGATGGTCACAGTTTGCCTTATAGTTGCAGGGTTGAATATTCTGAGTGGAGTGATAGTTTTGTTGAAGGGAAAGGTCTGACTTGAGAGGGGCCGAGAAATGGCGAAAAGAAGCGCGAACTTCTATCTGCTTAAAACCGTTAGATTCAGCGGTTGGGTTTTGTTTTTTATTATGCTCTTGTTCATTACCACGGGCTTTGCGCTATGCGGGAAGCTTGGATTTAGCAGCGTGATCAGCACGCAGAAGGCTCTGACTATCCATAAGATATTCGACTTTCCGCTCATCTTCTTGTTCCTGGTGCACTCGCTCGTCGCTATCTACCTCGCTTTTCGGAGATGGGGATGGATCAAAAAGAGACCGAAAGCTTGAAAAACGTGGACACTTCGCCCGGCAGAGGCTCGTTGTTAGAGAAAGGGGTCAACCGAAGGCAAGCGATCAAGTATGGAATCATCGGTCTGGCGGGTCTCGCCGGAGTTGGCTCCACAGCTTACTATGTCCTAAGGTCGGCCCGATTGGAAGGGACGGCAAGCGTTTTCAAGAACGATGCCCCAAAGGGAGAGCTCTGGGAACTCTGGAAGAAGCGGGGATGGGTCAAGGAAGCGTATCACTATCGGAAGCTCGGACGGAATGTGCAGTGCCAGGTCTGCCCCAACAAATGCGTGCTCGAGCCGGGCGACCGCAGCCACTGCCGCAACAAAGTCAATAAGGGCGGCAAGCTCTACACCCTGGCTTTTGGGAATCCGTGTGCAATTCACATTGACCCCATCGAGAAGAAACCACTGCTTCATTTCCTTCCCGGTACGCCGGTCTTTTCAATTGCGACCTCCGGTTGCAGTCTCCGATGCCTCAACTGCCAGAACTGGGATATTTCGCAGAAAAAGCCGGAGGAGACAAAGGATGCCCGCGGGGAAGAAGTCAAGCTCGACCGTCGGCGAGCGGCATATTTCACCCGGGAAGACATGGCTCGGCTGAGCATGTTTCCCGGGGATGTCGTGAAACTGGCGGAGGAATTCAAGTGCCGCTCGATCGCGTACACGTACTCGGAGCCAACTTCTTTTTACGAGTACATGCTCGATACCGGCAGGCTCGCCCGGAGCAAGGAGATCAAGAACGTCTGGGTTACTAACGGGTATATCGAACAGGAGCCTCTGAGAGACCTCTGCCAATGCCTGGACGCCGCCAACGTGGACCTCAAGAGCTTCAGCGAGAAGATTTACAGGAAGCTCAACTCGGGAAAACTCCGCCCTGTCCTCGAGACCCTCAAGACGTTGAAGGAACACGGCGTATGGTTTGAGATCACGAATCTTATCGTACCGACCTACACGGATAAGCTGGATATGATCAGGCGGATGTGCGATTGGCTGTTGGAGAATATCGGGCCGGGCTATCCGCTGCATTTCTCTCGGTTTCACCCGCAGCACAAGCTGGACCAACTTCCGCCGACGCCGGTTGGCGTCCTGATGGAAGCTCGCTCTATCGCTCAGAAAGCTGGCCTGCAATACGTTTACGTCGGCAACGTTCGCGGGATTCCCGACGCGGAAACGACCTTCTGCCCGAACTGCAAAAAGGCGGTCGTGGAGCGGACGATCTATCTTGTCCGGAAGATGAATATCGAGGGTGGGAAGTGCAAATTCTGCGGAACGAAAATCGCCGGTGTTTGGACCGCGTAGCGATGGGCGTCCCGAGGGGCCCTGAGGCCCGCGGTGGTTCTCCTTTCCCGCCGAGGCGTTCCTCCTCGGCTCGACAGTCCCCTGTCGCAGTTTATCAAAGCCTGCTCATGGGTGCGGCCATATCTCGGCGGCAAAACCTGGATGAATCCTCTGGTCGAGAAGCACGGCTGAAGCCGGTGGCTAATCCAAAGTTCCCCCGGCTCAAGGGGCCACTCCCCGATCTCTGGACGAGGTTTTACAGGGTGAGGGAGAACGAGTAGGCTCGGCCTCCGACTCCATTCGAGGCCGGTAGCTCAACAGTAGGCGTTCCGCAGTGTAATCAACGCTTAAACGGGGTGCGGCTGCATTTCAGTGGCAGTGGCCGGCCA
>JABMQX010000605.1 GCA_013203085.1 bacterium
ACGCCGACGGCCTCAACGATCAGCAAACTCGCGTCCTCGATAGATACGTCGAGCAGGGAGGCAAAGTCCTTATCACCGGAAAGATTCCGGCACAACTTCAATGTTTCAATTCACTACAATACAAGAGCACCCGACCGACCGAAAAAGGTTCATACATTCGAATCCGCCCCGAGGACAGGGAACGCCTCGAGAGAGATGTTCTCGAAAAGCTTGATCTTGTATTCCTGAATGGAGTTTTCCACGTTTATGAGTCAGATAAACAAACCGATAACCTGCTCAGGCTCATCCCCGGCGATATGTTTGGCCCGCCTGAGAAGTGTTATTACAGAAATGTCTCTGACGTGCCGGCCCTATTCTACCGGAAGCACGGCAAAGGCTCCGCCGCCTACTTCCCCTGGGAAATCGCCTCACACTATCAGCGTCAATCCCACCAGGGCCATACGAACCTTGTCCTCGGGGCCATGGAGAATCTCCTGGGCCTGAATCGCAAGCTGAGGGTCGAATCGCACCCGCTGATGGAGGTTACCCACAGACAGGACAAGGACAATAGATTTGAATGGGTTGCTCTCTACAACCACTCAGGCCAAAGGGAAAATGCTCTCCACCGCCCGATCCCGATGTATGAGATAAAGATTCATCTGCGACCTGTCCGGCCCTTAAAGGCAGTCAGACTACTGAAAGCCGAAGAACAGCCCGCATTTTCTTGCACTGCGGATGACAAAATAACCATTACCATCCCCCAACTAAACCATTATGAAATCGCACTGTTTGAATACAAGCGAAGGTAGGCAGGGGGAAAAACAAACTAAGCCGCGTCGGGTGCAGGAACTCGTATGAGCTGCAAGCAGTCGAGCGATAGGGGAGAAGTGGGTTCAGAGGTCCATGTTTTGGCCACAGACTCGAAGAATGACCGACACGAAAGGCGGAATAGTCTGTCAAAAAGTTCGCGTGTCCCCGTGTCCTGCCCCCATTGTCTGTACCACACATTAGCTCAGTCCTATGTGAATTCCGGTTGCCGGGAGAGGGAGGGCAGCCGAGCCGAGGGGCAGCGCCTGATACGGAAAAAGGGGGAGACTGGCAACGTATCGGAGGGCGCACAGCTTGCTGAGCGTGAGCGCGCGCGGATCGCCAAAGAAGGGATCCTCTCGATAATCTGCGCACTCTCCCAAAAATTACAGAAAGGAAAGTTATCGTGCGATGAATCCCAAATCGGCCAGATTGCCAAGATGGCGGCGCGTTTTTTCCGAAGGTGCAGCCGATGGAAGATGCCGAGTGGAAAGCCACATGGCCAGTGCCACCCTCAGCTATTCGTTCTCTCCTATCCTGTAAAACCTCCTCTGAACAGTGGCAGACAGAAGGGGCGCCGCAGGATCAACCCACGTCGTTATGCCGCCGCCCATCGAGGGAACGTTGTCTTCCGCGAGATTCCATGAGAGCATATCGTCAGAGTGATACACTGAATAGGTTCTGCCTGGAAGGCTGCTCCAGGCGAGAGTGATATTGCTCTCGCCGCTCGCCTCGACCTGAGTTATGCGAAATTGATCCACCGCCAGATCGGCGAAATGCAGGAAAACCAATCCATTCGGCACCACGTTCGCAATCTCCTTCATGGTGTGGTACTGGCTCGTGTCCCCCTCGTAATAGGGGTCGCGGCTGCCGGTATTGAAACATGGCAGCGCATAGTCGTCCAACCAGTTGCGGTCGCCCGTCACTCCATAACCATAAGCAAAGGCATCCGCGGCCAGCAACATCCATGCGTTGATCTCGTCGCCCGTGTAGCTGCTGAACCACGCGCGGTCGCCGTCGCGGGTGAGATTGTCCGGGCTCGCCATAGCCTGCAAAAGACTCGTCAAGCCCGGTTCTGCCGCAGGGTCAACATCAATTCCTGCATCCCGCGCCGCAAGGAGGGGGGCGTTGCAGGCCAACAACGGACATGACGCGGGCGGCAAATAAACCCTTGACTTGGTAACCGAGATTTGACAATGAATAATACGAAATCTGGGGAGTGAGTGATATAGGACGAATGCCTGTTAGTCGCCAGGCACTTGATATGCTCCTATCGGGAACTTCGCAACCTCGTCGGCCGGATCAACGACCGCAGCGTGTTGGAGGGGGTGCATGAACTATAACCTGCTCGAAGAGCAGTGGATCCCTGTCCTAATGACCGATGGGAAGTACTGTCGCGTGGGGATCAAGGACGCCCTAACGCAAGCAGGCCGTATTCGACAAATCGCGGCCAGCAATCCCATGGACCGCGTCGCGCTGCTGCCGTTCCTGGTGGCAGTACTCCAATGGTGCACAGGCAGTCCTGCGGAGGGAGAACGGGGAGAGCTTTTTGAAACGGGGCAATTTCCCGTGGGGTGGTTCGCCAAGCTTCAAAAGCCGGCAGCCAACTGGATGGAGTAGCCCATGTCCGATACCACCAAAGAACAATGGCAGGAGGCGGAGTGGAACGTACTCACCAGCGGGTGGCTCGAGGTAATGACCCTCTATTCTGAAGCCCAAGTCTACTCTCCCTTGGAGGCCCTGAATCGGGCAAGCACAATCCGCTGCATCGCTCTCGCGAGCCCACTCGATCTGTTCGCCGCGCACCGGTTCCTGCTGACGCTACTTTACTGGAAGGCGGACGTAGCGGGAGGGGTGCAGCAAGTTCGGGAGTCGCTGCTGAGGGGCGAATTTCCGCGAGTCATGCTCGACGCCATCGAGGCGGGTGCGCCCTGCTTTCGCATGTTCGATGACAAAGCCCCATTCCTGCAAGACCCTTCCGTGCGGCCCACGAAAGAAGAGCCTCGAAAGTCGGCCGGCTCTTTGTTCGCCGAGTTCGCTTCGGGCACCAACATCGCCCACTTCCACCACGGCCACGATAAGAACATGCGCCTGTGCCTGCGGTGCGCGATGATGGGCATGCTGCGTTTGGTCCCGTGGAGCCAATCGGGCGGCGCTGGCCTGACTCCCTCCGTACACAATGCCCCACCAATCATGGCAATCGCAACCGGCGATAACTTGGCGATGACGCTTGGCCTGAACCTTGTTCCTCTGGATGTCGAGGCGGGCGATGCGAAGTGGTCCGGCCACTTTAAGCCAACTGATTCGACCAAGCCAATCCCCCATCTCGAAGCGCTCACATGGAATCCCCGGCGCATCTACCTTCCCTCGCCAGAAAAAGGCATCTGCTGGTACTGCGGTCAGACCGAGGTGCTTACGATCGGACCAATAGTGTATAAGAAGAACGAAGAAGCCAAACTCAAAAAAGAAAAAAGTAAGACAATTCCGTTCATATGGCAAGACCCGTCGGCCTTCTACGCCGCAAATAAGCCCCACACGACGACGAAGAGCACCAATGAGAAACTGGCCACCAGTGGCCGTGATTTAACGCGATTGCTCGATGAAAAAAATGTCCCCACCTCGGCCGTCGTTGCTGCAAACCCGGACCAGCAGGGCTGGCACCTTGTCATTCCCTGCACGACCGGTAAGGACAACAAAACATTCGACCATCGACAACTTGAGTTGACGAGTCTTTGGCCGGACGCGGTTCGCGCCAAGCTGCCTGCTGGCGTACCGCTCAGCAGGCCCAAGGGCATCGACGGCTGGGCGGAACCCCGACGGGTTGCTCCCGCCGGCGGCGCGACGCTCTTTGTGCAAGCGGCCGCACGGCTTCTTACGCATACCGACTGGGCCGCTCTTTCGGCCGCCGCGTACCGCGAGATGCACGATTCGCCAGCGGCGTTCGATGTACTCAGCGGCCTGCTCTGGCCGCTGCGGCGGACGGTGGCCGGGCTTCCATCGCGGAACGTGGCGTGGCTGGTGCTGAAGTTGATGGCCGGCGTGCCGCCTCGCGCCCGCGTCCCCCATGCCAATTCTGCCTTCTGCCCGCTGCGGTCCCTGCCGAAGCGACAGCTTGACGAACGTCGGAAAGATCGATCCGTCGCGTCCCTTTACCCCGTCTCATTTCCGCGCGGGCACCGGCTGGAAGCCGATCTTCGCAGCGCGCTCGACAGCAACATGCGTCAGCGAACACCCGAGTCCGTGGACTGGCCGAGCCTCTGTCATGGCCTCGACCAACTGCTCGACTGAAATCTACGAAAGGAGAATGCTATGTTCATTCAGATTCACATGCTGCAGAGCATGCCTCCCGGCAATCTCAACCGAGACGATACCGGGCAGCCAAAGAAGTGCATGTTCGGCGGTGTGACACGGGGCCGGATCAGCAGCCAATGCCTCAAGCGAAACATCCGACTATCCCCCCAGTTCAAGGAGGCTTTCTTCGGCAATGCTCTCGCGGTTAGAACGCAATACCTGCCGCGGATGGTGGCCGACCAACTGAACGAATTGGATTCCAAAATTCCCGACGACGACTTGAACAAGATCAAGAACGCTCTCGCTGGGAAGTTTAAATCGGATAAGTCTGGCGGCGGCTCCGACGACGCCCAGGACGATGACGAGGCACAACAGAAATCCGGAGACTCTTCTTCGAAGAACGATGCGGCAGACAAGACGGGGCAACTGGTCTTCTTCCCGCCACCCTTTGCTCGCTCAATTGCCGAGCTCATCAAAGACCTGCGGAGCAAAGACAAAAGCGCCTACACAGCGTGGCTCGGTGGCAAGAAGAAAGATAGGCATAAGCATAAGGCGAAGATTGAGGAATTCGAAAATGAGATCTTCAAAAAAGGCGAGTCCCTCACGGTAGATATCGGGCTGTTCGGACGAATGACCACGAGCGATCTCGTTGTCAACGTCGAGGCGGCCTGCCAGGTTGCCCACGCGATCAGCACACACGAGACCTTGATCGAGAGCGACTACTTCACCGCGATGGATGACAAGAAGAAGGAATTTGCTCCGAGTCAGACGGAGCAAACAGGTGCCGCCTTTCTCGGCTCCGGAGAGACCCAAACGTTTTTCAACTCGGCGGTCTATTACAAGTATCTGAACCTGGACGTTGATGCCGTGAAGAAGCATCTTTCTTGGCACGATGACGAGGCGGCGCGTGCTGCCGGGGTTCTTGTCAGCGCCGTGGCGCTCGCCAATCCCACCGGCAAACAGAACAGCTTTGCCGCGCACGGCGTCCCTGAACTCATCCTCGTTGAAGTGTCGAAGGCGAAGCGTCCCATCAGTTATGCCAACGCCTTTCTCCAGGCTGTGGAGGGCGGGACCGGCCGCAATCTCATGACCGAGTCCGCCAAGTCGTTGCACGGGTACATCGACTCCGTCGCGGCAGCATTCGCACCGACTGACGTGCGCCGCCTGCTCCTCGCCTTGGGTCCTGCTTCAACTCCACTCCTACAAAGCGATCACCGCCGCGTTGGCACGCTGGATGAGCTTATCCAGTCCGTCGTTGATCTCATCGCCTCCTCGGAAGAAGCGGGGGTAAGCGCATGAGCAATGCAGACAACACTCTGTTTCTGCGTCTGGCAGGCCCTATGCAATCGTGGGGCACCTCGTCGCGTTTCCAATTGCGCCGCACCGACGCCTACCCAAGCAAGTCCGGGGTGCTGGGGATGCTGCTCTGCGCCATGGGGGTTCATCGTGAAGACTCGCGACAGAAACTTGAGTGGCTGACGCCGCTGGTGATGGGCGTCCGGGTGGATCGCAGTGGGTCTTTAGACTGGGATTATCATACGGCCGGAGCCAAGATCGGCATCTGGCAAGCCGACCGGAAGAAACTCAAGAGGACTGCGTCGACCGGAGAGTACGAGACGCAGCTTTCCCGCCGTCAATACCTGTACGATGCGTCGTTCCTCGTCGCGCTGCACGGCCTCGCCGACACGGTGAGCGCCTGCGCCGGCGCCCTGGACAGTCCCATCTGGCCCGTCTTCCTCGGGCGCAAGTGCTGTGTGCCCGGCGAGCCCGTCTTTGTCGGCACCGGGAGTTTCGACACTATGACCGACGCTCTCTCGTCAGTCCCCTGGCGGCCGAGGATTGACGCGATCGACCGCAAGGCCTGGAGCGCCACACGCACACTCGACACCTTTATCGAGCACCCACAGGGAATTCCAACTCCCGGCGACGCGCGGCTCGTTCACGATGTACCCCGGGCCTTCGGTTTCCATAGCCATGGATCCCGCTGGGTCGTCGCCGGGCAGGTAACCGTGCCCGTGGCAGAAGCGACGCACAAGCTCGTGGCCGAACCTTTCGCACGCCGCGTGGATTACACGTCCCCCCAGTGGAAGGCTGCACGCGCGAGCCGCCTAAAACTCGATCACGATCTCTGCGTTTTCTGCAAGTCAGCTGCGGAGCATGTGCATCATGTGAGCTATCAAAACGTTGGTCACGAAACCGATTCCGATCTTCGGTCGTTATGCGAGACCTGTCATGATGCCTGCACCATGTTGCAATATGGCCACCGGATGAAAACACATACGGTTGACCCTTCGGACCCGGCTCAACGGCCGGAGATCCTCCAGCAGATCAAGCGGCTTCTCGCCGAGCGCCGTTTTGGCCGGCGGCGCGAGTTGCTCAAAGCTGCGCGAACAGCCTCCAAGAGCTTTTTCGACATTGAACCCGGCGTAACGCCAGGAAAGGTGCAATGAATGTTCCTTTCACTTCTCAAAATAGACCTGGGTGATAACCCGGATCGCCCCCGCCCCGGCCGGCTGTGGCTGCGGAACCTCTACCGGGTCCACCAGCGCCTGTGCATGGCGTTTCCGTCGGCGTCCAGGAAATCCGACGATGAGCACTTTCTCAAGCCCTTCAAACCCGAAGACTTCGCCCACGGGCAAGTTCATGTGAATCGGGGGAAGGACGCCGGCTTCATGTTTCGTGTCGAGCCACACCCCGGGGGCCGGGTCGTGATTCTCGTGCAGTCCGCCGTGAGACCGGACTGGGACTACGCCTTTCACAACGCCGGTCATCTTCTGGCGGTGCCCTGGGAGGTCAAGTCATTCGATCCCTGCTTCGCAAAGGGACAGCATCTTCGATTCCGTCTCGTGGCAAATCCAACGAAACGATTCTCCAGGAATTCGCGTGAAAAGAACGGACAGGCCGTCGCCGAGAAATGGGTCGGAAAGCGTGTGCCTGTGCCGACCGAGCAGCTCTATGAATGGCTTGCTCGCCGGGCTGAGCCGGCCGGATTCTCCATCGTCAGGGATTCTACCACCGTTCAGCCTTCGTACATCTATGTGAACAAGACACCCAACGACAAGGGGCACCGCCTGCGCTCTGTCCGTTACGACGGGACCCTGAGGGTCACTGACCCTGCCCGTTTTCAGGAAACCCTCGTCCGCGGGATCGGGCCCGGCAAAGCCTTCGGTTTCGGCCTTCTCTCTGTAGCGCCCGTCAACCCCTCACTCTCGGCGGAGGCGACATGAGAGTTCAATTGTCCCCACGCGCGTGGGGGTGAACCGAGCTTTTTGTGGTCGGGGCCCCCCATTTTCGTATTGTCCCCACGCGCGTGGGGGTGAACCGCTACTCGCCGAAAACACTGAACGCCTCTTTTCATTGTCCCCACGCGCGTGGGGGTGAACCGAACTAGTTTGAAGATTTTGTTGGGGAGCTACAATTGTCCACACGCGCTTGGGGGTGAACCGCAGTTAATTCCCCA
>JABMQX010000606.1 GCA_013203085.1 bacterium
AGCGTGCGTCCCCTAAGGGCCAACCCAGCGCCCTTTCTCTCCAAAATTCCTGATCCGATGAAATGTCAGGTGGTCAGCGTCGTGATAGTTGTGTGCCCCATTATAGGCCGTGCGGGAAACGAAAATGATGTCTTCGCCGTCGAAGAGCCAATCAATATACTGAAAGCCCGTGTATTCAGGAGCTACCTCGCGGTTGTCGCGAAGGATGTCCCGCACGAGATTCCACTCCTCCAAGTCCGAGGATGAAACCAGGGTCACGACACCCCGCATCGCCGCTTTGTCTGAACGTGTCACGTGGTTCACCAGAGACCAATAGACACCCATCTTCGGATGGCGCCGGATCGTGAACTTCGTCATCCCTCCATAGAAGTCAATGACACTCTCGAAGGATAGTTTCTTCCCATCTCGTGAAATGTTCAGCACAATGGCCTTCCCGAAATGCGGTGACATGTGATAACGCAGGATGTTCAGCAGTCGTTCTCGCGGGCCCATGACCGCGTTCCCCTCCAGGAAGCCCTGCCTGTCCCTTGGAAAAGTCCAGCCCTCCGGTAGCCCGGCGGGGTCGTAAAGAAATGGCTTGCTCACGATCCAACTCTCCGCCTCCAAAAGTTCGGCATCAACCGGCGTAGAGAGTAGCACGGCCTGAAAGCCAGCCGGCCAGCCTCCCGTCTGAAGCTCAACGCATGTCCATAGTCCCTCCTTGTGCACAATGACTGGCACCGGCGCCTTGTGATAGCTGCCCGATGCCAAGACGACAGCTGCTTCCACCTCCCTCCGCCATCAGGGGAAAGAAGCGGACCGGTTGAAGCACCGATTATCCCTTAAAGCTCTGGATAGTCCTGGAAGGGTCAGAAAGGAAGGATAGCGGCGCGTGAATTCCAAAGCTGGAAGGCAGCCGTTCAAAGCTGTGGTCAGCCGGATAGGTTACACGGTTGTGGTCGAGATGTGCGGCGAAAGCGCCTATGGCGTGTTCGTAATGAGCGATTGCGGCGTCTGTTACGAGTATGTCAGGTGTTACGGATCCGGGGATCCGGTTTCTGGTCGTTAGACGATACGTTTAATCATCCAGGAATCCCTGCTCCTCAGGCAGGAGAACGGGGCGTGCAGGGCCTTGACAACGGGGAGCATAGGCGTATGATTTATGCGCCATTCCTTTTATTTGACTGCGGTTATCATCAAGGGGGGTGATGTTGACTCACTAAGAAACAGACGGGCTCGTCTCCTGGAAGGCCTTCCTGTATCCAGAGGCGTTCCGCCTGCAAGCGAATTCACTTCGGTACTTTCCCAAAGGACATCAGCCTGCGTAGATAGGTTTGCCGTGAAGTGGAACCCACGCGCAGGCCAACTAAGAAGGAGGTTTGGAAAATGAAGAATCTGCAATTGTTCGCGCATTTCTTTCTCGCCGTGACTATCCTCCTCCTGGTCACTACACCCGCAATGCCCCAAAATGTCGTGCCCATGCTGATCAACTATCAGGGGGAGCTGCGGGATCCGGCTACGGGCGATCCTATGGAGGGCACTTACGACATTCTGTTCAGGATATATGACGACTTGACGGACACCAGCCCCGCTGCCCTGGTTTGGAATGAGAGCCACGCAGCTGTGGACGTCGCCGAGGGAATATTCAGTGTGATTCTGGGTTCAGCGACCGCCCTATCAGCGACGGATTTCAGTGGGCCGGACAGGTGGCTGGAGATCGAGGTGGCGGGCGAGACGCTTGAGCCGAGGCAGAGGATAGCCTCGGTGGCTTACTCGATTGTCTGCGAGAACAGCCGTCTGCTGGGCGGGAAGGAGGCATCCGAACTTGCCGAGGCCACGCATGTGCATGCGGGGGAGGACATTGCCTCGGGGATTGTCTCCGAGGGGCGGATTGACCCGCTGATAGCGAGGGATAGCGAGACCGACGCCGCGGTGGTGACTCATGCAGCGATTGCGAACGCCCACCACGAGAGATATGGGGATTCTGAGGCCGTGGCCGTGATGGGAGTCAAGTCCAATACGAATCCACTCCACCACGACAGGTACGCGGACGCTGAAGCCGTCGCGGCGATGGGAGCGAAAGCGAACACAAATCCGCTGCATCATGACAAGACGACGAGTTTCGGAGACTTGACTGACGCCGCGAGTGACGCCCAGATCCCGGCGGCGATCGCTCGGGATACTGAGGTTGATTCCAAGATCACGGATCACGCGGCCATTGCCGGTGCTCACCATACGAAGTACACTGACCTTGAGGCAGTTGCGGCAATGGGAGCGAAGGCGAACACAAATCCGCTGCATCATGACAAGACGACGAGTTTCGCAGACTTGACCGACGCCGCGAGTGATGCCCAGATCCCCGCGGCGGTCGCCCGGGATACTGAGGTTTCCTCCGAGATTGGAACTCACGGCGCTATTGCCGGTGCCCATCACGCCAAGACCACCAGTTTCGCAGAGCTAACAGATGCGGCCAGTGATGCCCAGATACCTGCCGTCATTGCCAGGGATTCCGAGATTGCGGGTCACGCGGCCACCGCCGATGCGCACCATGCCAGGTACACGGATACTGAAGCGGTTTCGGCCATGGGGCTAAAATCTGATACCAATCCGCTACATCACGACAAGACCACGAGTTTTTCAGAGCTCAGTGGCACGGCTGCGGACGGCCAGATACCGACGCTCATCGCGCGAGACTCGGAGATCATGCCGACTGTACTGGCCAATGACGGCACTGGGAGCGGCCTGGATGCGGATACCGTTGATGGGATGCAAGGGGCTGTCCTCGAGGAATCGGCGGAGATCGACGCCGATATCGCAGCCCATAAGGGCATTGCTGACGCCCATCATGCGCGCTACACAAATTCTGAGGCAGTGGCGGCGATGGGGGCGAAGTCGGATACGAATCCCCTCAACCACGATAGGACGACGAGTCTGCCCTGGGGAAGCATCACCTCTATCCCCGCCGGATTTGCGGATGGAATTGACAATGATAGCGGCGCTGCGCGCTGGTCACTTACCGGCAACAGCGGGACGAGCCCAGGGACTGACTTCCTGGGCACGACCAACAATGTCGCCCTTCAACTGCACGTCAACAACGCTCGCGCCTTCCGCCTGGAGCCGGGCACAAGCCCCAACTTCATCGGGGGCTATAAGGACAACGCCGTCACCGTGGGCGCGATGGGCGCCGCAATCGGCGGCGGAGGAGCCAGCGGGTACCCCAACCGGCTGACCGATGATTACGGCGTGGTGGGCGGGGGTTACGGGAACCGGGCGGGGGATAACGCGGGCAGCACCTATGATGCGCCGTATGCTACCGTCGGCGGGGGGTTCGGGAACACCGCCAGCGGCTACATTGCCACCCTGGGCGGGGGCGCGCTTAACACCGCCAGCGGCTGGTACGCCACCGTGGGCGGGGGCCGGTCGAACACCGCCAGCGGCGACTATGCCACCGTCGCCGGGGGCCGGTCGAACACCGCCAGCGGCAACTACAGTTTCGCCGGCGGGCGTAGGGCGATTGCCAATAACACGGGGTCCTTCGTCTGGGGCGACTCCACCTACGCCGACGTGGCCTCCTCCGCTGCCAACCAGTTCACTGTCCGCGCCACCGGTGGAGTACGTTTTTTCACCAACAGTGGCCTCACTGCAGGTGTTGAACTCGGTGCGGGCTCGTCCGCATGGTCCACTGTGTCCCACAGCGCCCTGAAACGCAACATCCGCCCGGTGGACGGAAAGGACATCCTTTCCAAATTGTCACAGGTCCCGATGAGCCGGTGGAGCTACAAGGCTCAGGACCCCGACATCGAGCACATAGGTCCCATGGCGGAGCACTTCTACGGCGCTTTCGGCCTGGGCGAGGACGACAAGCACATCAGCACGGTGGACCCCGATGGCGTGGCATTGGCAGCGATCCAGGGGCTTCACGAGATAGTTCAGGAAAAGGACGCTGAAATCTCGGCCCTGGAACGGGAGAACGCGGAGCTGGAGGCGCGCCTAACGGCGGTGGAAGCCCTGGTGGAAAGGCTGGCAGAGAAGGTGGGAGGTGAAGAATGAAAATGATTCTTAGAACCGTTGCGGCTTTTGCCTTTACGGCACTCGTGTTCGCCTGGGTCGTTGATGCCGATGCCCAAAGCTCCGCAAGTTATCAAATCGGCCGCTCCGTGATGTCCGGGGGTGGAGCGAGATCAACGTCGGCGAGCTATTCGCTCACAGGGACGCTGGGGCAGCCGTCGCCCGTAGATGTCTCCGAGAGTGAGAGTTACAATCTGGGGTCCGGATTCTGGGGAGCGAGAGTAAAGCTGTTCACCGTCGCCATCGAGAGCGTCTCCTACAGCATCGCGGAGGGAGTTCGCATCACCTGGCAGAGCATCGCCGACGCCAGCTACACCATCTATTACACGGATGCTCTGAGCTTATCCACCGTCTGGACCGCCATCTCGACATTGCCGGGAACAGGCGGCCTGATGGACTGGCTTGATGACGGGAGCGAAGCCGGCACGCCTCCCACAGCGGCAAGCGTCCTGAAACGCTTCTACAAGCTCAGCGGCCAACCGTGATCTGAGTATTGCTACGAGATTTGAGGTCTTTTTAGCCACCCCGCTCACTTTGGGGTGCTCCCAACAAGCGTGGGTTGGGATGTTGAAGTAAATACTCGTATTGTGGAAGATCTCGCGTTCCCTCTCGATCACGGCGTCTCTCACCGGAGTCCTGCACTCGTGGCAGTCGGCCGGGTTATGCCTCTACTATTTGCCTGCCACTGAGTTCCCTGTTCTGGTTTCTTATGATATTATTGAGAGCATCGTGTAAAACAGGGAAGAATCGGAGCATGCAAAGCGACCAGAAAGGAGGGTGTAGAATGAGTTTCGCAAAGTGTCTGGCAAGGCTGTCCTTCATCGTTGGGTTCGTTTTCCTCATTGGGGGACCAGGAATTGCCCAGAACGCCGTGCCCATGCTTATCAGCTCCCAAGGGGAACTGAGGTCCCCGACAACGGGCGAGGCAGTGCCGGATGACGATTACGACATGACGTTCTTTCTCTACGACGTCCAGTTCGGTGGAACGCCACTCTGGGAGG
>JABMQX010000607.1 GCA_013203085.1 bacterium
GCTGAGTACAAGGCCGGCGGGCTGTTCGACTGCGACGGCATTATCAAGGGCAACATTATCAACGCAAACAACTCGCCAACACTGGCTGGCGGTCTGGCTCATTGCGGTGGGACCATCGAGGACAACATAATCTCCGCAAACTCTGCCAACTGGGGCGGCGGCATAGGTGATTGTAGCGCCGCGATCCTTCGTAACATTATCATCCGGAATACGGCTACCGACGGTGCCGGGGGAGTTGGTGGCTGCGATGGGATCATTCGGAGTAACGTGATCGTCGGAAACTCCGCCGGGTGGGGCGCGGGACTGGGAGCATGTGCCGGCATGATCCTGAACAACACCATCACGCGCAATTCCGCCACGGAAGACGGCGGCGGTCTCTACCTCTGCAGCGGCGATATCGCCAACTGTATCATCTGGGGAAACATGGCTCCGGCTGACGCGCAGCTCGCCAACTCGAGCGTCCCGACATATTCCTGCATCCAGGACTGGGACGGAGGCGGCGAAGGAAATATTGCACTGGACCCACAGTTCGTTGACCCAAACGGCCCGGACAACAACTTCAACACCTATGAGGACAACGATTATCGCCTCCTGCCCGATTCCCCGTGCGTTGACGAGGGCACGAATTCTGCCCTGACCCCGCCCGGACTCGACCTGGACGGCAACTTGAGGATCGCCCGCTGGAAATACCCCATATTCGCTATCGTTGACATGGGGGCGTATGAGTATAATTCACGGCCGTTCGCAGTGACGCATTTCGACTTCGTGACAATCCCTTGGCCGGGTGGACGCCGCCTGACCTGGAACAGCCAGCCCAATGATACCTATACCGTGTGGTTTCGCTATAGCCTTCAGGCGCCTGAATGGTATGAGGTCAAAACCGTGACTTCCGGCGGGGAGACCACTTCCTGTACGGACAAGGGCTTCCTCATCTGGAACTGGCGCACGTTATTCTATCGCGTCGAAATGGAGTAGAAGCGCGAACGCACAGCGGAAGCCAGATCGTGCAACTGGGTGAAGACAAGTCATACCTGCGGAGGCGCGAGCGGCGAGGGCAGGTCGTCTCGCGCCATCCGGGTTGTCTGCTTCCGACGTAATATTGGGACATGTCTGCCTCCCGGCGCGCTTGAACGCGAAAACGAATCGGACCTTTGGAGCGGAAACTGAGAGGAAGAGATGCCGACTTACGAATATGAATGCAAGAAGTGCGGCTATAAGTTCGAGGAGTTTCAGAGCATGACAGACCCACCCCTCCGCCGATGCCCGCGCTGCAAAGGAAAAGTGCAGCGGCTTCTGGGAACCGGCGCAGGGTTCATCTTCAAAGGCTCCGGCTTTTACGAGACGGACTACCGCAGCCGCTCCTACCGAGAGCAAGCCAAAAAGGAAAAGGAACAGATGGCTGGCGGCTCGAGTGAGAAATCGAAGGACAAAGATAAAAGTGGAACGGGAAAAGAGAGCGGGGAATCGAAAAAAAAGCAGGATTCCTAAGTGCCCTATGTGCAATCGGCCCCTGCCCTACGACCTGCGTAGCCCCAATCCGCCCCGATATTTCCCCTTTTGCTCGGAGAAATGCCGCCTCGTTGACCTCCACAAGTGGCTCTCGGAGGAATACTACATAACCTCGCCCATAGAAACCCCCGAGGACGAGGGCAATCCCTCTGAGAAGGAGTGACACTCCTGCGCACCAGCGGGAGCGAACGCCAAAGAAGCTCGCGGCGAAAAGGCCCAGGGAGAATCCTCGCAAGGGACCGATTCATTACGCCCGTGCAAATCGAGAGCATCGCTGCGAGCGTCTCTTCCGTAAGTCGTTACTCCACCGGAATCGAGTCCGTCGTTTCCACGTTGTCACTCGGATCGTACACGAACCCAGTCAAAACAACGTCCGTAACGGTGAAAGTGAAAGTCTCGCCGCTCTTCGCTTTCCTA
This sequence comes from bacterium, assembly GCA_013203085.1. GTDB lineage: Bacteria > Auribacterota > JABMQX01 > JABMQX01 > JABMQX01 > JABMQX01. Next base: position 1,927 of record JABMQX010000607.1, read on the forward strand.
GGCGGTGAGGTGAGCACGGCGTATCCAGAACCATCAGTGGTTCCGGAGGCGCCGGTCTGGATGCTCTTTCCGTTCAAGTACCAGTCGCCGAACACAACGGCGCCGGATTGAGCCGTACTGCTCTGGTCATGGATGAGAACTGTCGCCACGGCTTTCCAGTTCTTGCCGGCCGACTCAAGGGCCATGGCGATGCTTTTGACATGAACCGTCTGTGATTCACTCGGAATGGCGCTCGCTTCGTTGCTAATCTCGCTTTCGTTCGGAGGTTCAGCTTCATCCACCGCGGTGACGACATAGTAGTAGGTTGTCCCATTGGCGACGCTGTTGTCAACGTCAGCACTGTCCGCCACGGTGGTGAGGGGCGCTTCGAAATCGTAGGAGCCGGATGCCGTTCTCCTGTACACGTTGTAACCGTCGAGGTCAGATTCCGGGTTGTCATCCCAATCGAGTGTGACCTTCCCATTCCCGGGAGTTGCGACGAGGCCCGTTGGCGCGCTGGGCGGAAGGTCCACCGGCGTCGCCGAGGCAGGCGGCTCGCTGAGGGCGCTCGGGTTGCCGCTGAAGTCCACGGCCGAGACCTTGTAATAGTATGTCACGCCGTTGGCGAGCCCGGTGTCCTGATAAAAGCTTGGAGAGACAGCCTGCGTAGTGATCAGGCTGTATGTCCCAGACTCGGACTCTGAGCGGTACACATAGTAGCCGTCGCGGTCTGGCTCCGTGTTGTCGTCCCAATCGAGGTCCACGATCGTGTCGCCGGCGGTAGCGGTGAGACCCTCGGGCGGTGCCGGTGGTTCAGTATCCGGCGGTCCCGCGAGGATATGCGCGTAAAGGAGATCAATCGTCAGCGTATCTTTCTTCTCTTTTCTAATAGGCTCCGTGTCCGTGAAGAGAACACTGATGTTCCCATCGACGTTGACATAGTTCTGCGGCTGTGAGGCTGGCGTGAAGGACCCGCTCTGGATAGCGGCGGTGATATCCTCATACCCACTTCCGTCATAGATTGAGACGAGCAGTGGATCGGCATCCAGCTCCGTCCAATTGGCATCCAAGTACAACACAAGTTCAGCCACCTCGGCCGGGTTCGCCGTTGTATGGAGCACGTACTCCACTTCAAGGCTTGCCATTCCGGCCGTTCCGTTCGGCACCTCTGTGATCGTCTGGACCAAACCGTCGCCGGCGGCAACCGTCCCCGCGATTCCGTTACCTCCCACCGTACCGTAGGTTACGATCGGGTCCTGGCTGACGTAGGCATCGTAGTCGGCCTCCGGCATGGCCGAGGCTTCGTTGCTCGCACCGCTTTCGTTGCCGGAAGTGTCCATGGCGGTGACAACGTAATAGTAGGTCGTCCCACCCACGACGTCGGTGTCGAGGTATTCGATGGCGGTGACGAGGCCGTCGTTGATCTTCGCGTATCCGCTCCCGGAGGTCTCGGAACGATATACGTTATAGCCTGCGATGTCGGTCTCGAGATTCTCATCCCAATACAGCGAGACCTCCTCGGTTCCGGCGACAGCGACGAGGTTCTCTGGCGGGTTCGGCGGAGTGTGTTCAAGGAATAAGCTGTCGAAGTCATTTCCAGAGTTGTCGAGGGCGACGAAGGTGAGGGTATCCGTGGCTACGTCAATGACGCAGTGATGGCGGACGCTGCTGCCGACTTGACGGATAGGCTCCTTGTTGTCGTTGATCAAATTGCTCAGCGGCGCGCCGCCTCCGCCGGTGACGATGTAATAGACGCCATTATGGAAGTACCGTTCATAGGCATGGCTATGGCCGTTGAAGACCATCGTCACGCCGTATTCCTCAAAGAGCGGCACGAGCTCTCGCTGCACATCGGTATCGTCGGAATGATTGTCCACGCAGGTGTAAGGCGGGATGTGGAAGAA
>JABMQX010000608.1 GCA_013203085.1 bacterium
TAACATAGGTTATTGAGAAGATCTGTTCTTCAGCCGCCCGCTTCCCTGTAGCGCGAAAGAAGTTAGGTGCCGTCGAAAGCATTGCTTGCGATCCCTTTTTCGAGTAAAGTCGCTGCTTGAGAAAAGAGTCCGCCTTCTCATCTGCTTCGAAATGTCTGCTCGGGGCAGAGAGCGTGGACGAGTTCCGAGGTTTCAAGGCCAGGAGCGAGCGCTGTCGCACTGGATTTTCGATAAGGCAGTGCGCTGGCCACAATGGCATGAAAACATGGAGGAGGTCTGAGACGATGCCTTGTCATCGACAGGTCATGTTCGGAGTCTGTATGTGGATACTGTTGCATCCAGCGAGTTGCGTGCCTGGAGAAACGCACACGCTGGCCAGAACCAGACACGTCTCTTTGAGACACAGCAAGCTGGAGCCGGTTTATTTCACGGACGTCAGGATAGAGGATGAGTTTTGGGCGCCGCGCATCAGAACAATCCAGAACAAGACGATCCCTGATTTGCTAAAGCTCGCAGAGAACCAGGGCAAAGTGGACAATTTCGCCATCGTGGCTGGGAAGAAGAAGGCCAAGATAAGGCTCCATAATTGTCCGGATTCCGACGTCTACAAGCTTCTGGAGGCGGCCAGCTACACGTTGTCCTGGAGCCGCGATTCCGATCTTGAGAAACGAGTTGACGAGATCATTGAGCTGATTGCGGCAGCCCAGGCCGACGATGGGTACCTCAACACTCAATATATGCTGCCTTTCGACCACCCGGCCTCGCCCGAAAGAGACAATCGGCATGTCAAGAGATACGGGTACGGCCCTGAGAGGCAATGGAAAGCCAAGGTTTCGGAGTGGCCAAAAGGCTACGGCCAGCTCTACTGCGCGGGCCACCTGCTCGAGGCCGCCGCGGCACACTACCGCGCCACTCGGAAACGGTCTTTTCTAAATGTTGCATGTAAGCTGGCAGACAACATTGACCGCAGCTTCAACAAGACCGCAGCGCTGGACTATGCCGATCATCCCCAGGTGGAGATCGGTCTTTTCAAACTCTACGAGGCTACAGGTGAAGAACGCTATCTCCGGTTAGCCGACTATATCACCCACAATTCAAAGTTCCATCGCCCCCCTGACATTGGCGGTGGAACGAGCGCGTTGCCCATCAACGAACAGCGTGATGCGTTCGGCCACTGCGTCCGTACCATGTACATTTACAGCGGGGCTACGGATATAGTCCGCGCCCTTGGTTACGATGAGACCAGGACGGCCCTGGAGAGCCTCTGGGGCAGCGTCGTCGGTCGCAAAATGTATGTACATGGAGGAATCGGCAACGGGACCCCATACGAGCAGCACGGTCTCAACTACGAGCTGCCCAATGAGCGCGCCTACTGCGAATGCTGCGCCTCTATCGCAATGGGACAGTGGAATTATCGAATGAACCTTCTCTCCGGTGATGCTAAGTATGCGGACATCGTGGAGCTGGAAGCCTACAATAGCGCGCTGTCCGGCATCAGCCTCGATGGGGCGAAGTACTTCTACTGCAACAAGCTTGCGGTAGGAAAAGAACACCAACATCGCCGGCGTTATCTGTTCTGTTGCCCGTCAAAGCTTCCAGGCTTCGTCGCCGGTATCAGCCGATGGGTTTACGCCAAGGACTCGAAAGGCATCTACGTGAACGTTTACATCCGCAGCGCAGCAGACATTGCCCTGGGAGATGATGAAGTACTCGTGCGTCAGGAGACTCGCTATCCGTGGGATGGGAAGGTTGCGCTAACGATCGAACCTCCCAGAGCGATGGAATTTGACCTTTGCCTGCGAATACCCGGCTGGGCGGGGGGACGTCCCGTCCCGATCGATCTATACAAGTTTGCGGACCAAGTTGACATGAGCTTGACATTGACAGTAAACGGGCGGCCAGCGGCTTACACGGTCAGGAAGGGTTACGCTCGCCTCCACCGCCGCTGGAAAATCGGAGACAAAGTAGAACTGAATCTGCCTATGCCCGTGCGGCGAGTCCACGCTCATCGGAAGGTGAAAGCCGACGCCGGGAGAGTGGCTCTTATGCGGGGGCCGCTGGTCTACTGCCTGGAGGCCGTGGATAACGGTGGCTCTGTCCTTGATCTGATTCTCCCTCCGGATTCCGAAATCACGTCTGAGTATCGCCCGGACTTGCTCGGTGGCGTTGTTGTCCTTCGGGGCAAAGGCCTCCGATCCGACGGGAGGGCTGTCGAGTTCAGCGCCATCCCTTACTATGCATGGGACAATCGCGAACCCGGCGAAATGCTGATATGGATTCGTGAGGCAAAGACCGATTAGCGTCGAGAATCGACACGCTGTGTTCGACGGGTACCGCACCTATGGAGGGTGTAAATGTTTGCCTCAGTCGCGCCGACAGAGTGGAAGAAGCGCAATGAAGATGGTTTCATTTTCAGGGCGGCCTTGATATGTTCCGATGATTAAGGTCAACCACGCAACTGAACGATTTCAGGCAGGAAGCATAAGTCTATGGGATTTGTTAAATCCATGAGAAGCAAGTGTACCTTTATCGAAGCCATTTTGGCGTTCATTGTCTTTTCGACCGCATCGAGCGCTTTAGCCCAACGGCAATCGCGCGGATTCAGACGGTGGGACGAATCAAGAAGTCGGGAGCTCTCCCCACAAGAAAGAGAAAAGGCAATCCAGTCCCTTGACGATCTTATCCAGGAGGTAAGATCTAAGAGGAAAATCCCTCCCGACAGAATTGACGAAGCTCTCTCAATAGTCTCAACGGCCTCACGGGCATTGGCGCCGGAGAAGCTGCTCTCAAAACTCGCGGCTTTGCAGAAATATCGCGCCGATAGTGCAGTGCCCACGCCAGACAGCCCCCTGGGAAGGGATAGGCCACTCGACCAGCAAATCCTTTCTGCACAGGTGCTCGCCCTCAAGAA
>JABMQX010000609.1 GCA_013203085.1 bacterium
AACGTCCTTCAGCGAACCTTCGGGGCCTCCTTTGTTACTCCGCTTCAGCGGCAGAGGGTCAAGTGCGGGCGGTTGCGCCACGATGCTGTTGTCCCGTTGAAAAAGGGAAAGCGCTCGGGCACTTGCGGAGTCTGCCCGAAGGAATCAGTTCCTTTCGTGGCGGGTATCTTATTTTCGCCGCTCAGGGATTCCTGGCTACTCCGAAATGACCCGGTAATATCGCTTACCGATGCCGGAGGTATCTTCGCCTCCCCAAGTAGTATCGGTGATAGGCCAGGCGCCGGCAACATCCTGCCACGTCCCATTGATCAACTCATGGGTGCACTGCACAGTGTACTGCCCACTACCAAAGCCTTGCCAGTCAAGCGAAACCGTGTTTCCGACTCTCGCGATAGTGGGCCTCGGCGGCGAGGGCCCGCTCTTCCAGCGGTTCACCATCGCGTTGATCCAGGAATAGTAGGAGCGCTGAGGCTTGCCCGTGTGGCTCTGACTCCAGGTGTCAGTACCTCCGCAGAAGATCACGGCCGTGCGCTGATTGAGCCAGGACTCGGGGTGGTCTTCGTTTCCCGCGTTTTCACCGAGCTCCTCAGGGTCCGTCGTGTCGAGAGTGTCGTCGGGGAAGCCCCCTACCGGAAACCATGCGTACCGTCCGTCGAGGACTGGATCATCTCCCGTCCAGGCGACAGTGTTGTGGAAGTCAAAAGTGCACACGTTCGTGAGGGGATATTCTGCAAAGGTGTCGGTGCCGGTGGGGTCGTATTCGTGCAGCCAATCCTCTCGAAGCCAACGCGCGAACTCGCGGCAGTTGCTCGCCTCCGCATCCGATAAGCTCACTACCGGCGGCCCCTGCATGGCGATGAAGAGAAGGTTCGGATGCTCCACGAAGATATTCAGCATACCCCTGTATGCAACTTTCAACTGAGCCAGAGACGAATCGGCGCCCCACCAGTCGCCATGACTCCAGTGGGCGTCTGTATAACCGTCATCCACGGAATCGCTGGAGTTGAGATAGGCAAAGTTGTTCACCCCGTCATCGGTGTACGGGGTGCCGGCGACGACGCCCCCGTTGGCGCCGTAAGCGGTATCGTAGCTGGAGACGTGCGACCCCGGATAGCACGGCTTGAACATAATGATGTCCATCCTCTCGGCGCCATATTCGTACCAGGTCAGCATGAAGCTGTCAGCGGGAATCTCATGGGTCGGAGTAACGCCCGGTCCCTCGTAGCGATAGTGCTTGACGTCAATCTTGATGCCAAGCTCTCGCTGGAAACGCTTGTACCAATGGCGATAGTCGGTATAGTCGTTCTCATAAACGTATGTCTCGCCGATCTGAGAGTGAAGTGTGTAGCCGAGACCTTGCAGCCCTGAGCGCAGTCCATCGTTCAAGAGATTGTCTCCGCAAGAGTGATGGAAAAAGTTGAAAACCAGGTCGCCAACATTCTGCGGTGTGTCGAAATTGTACTCATCAAATTCCGCGTGCAGAAGGGGAGTGAAAAAGGCAGTGAACACGTAGGCAATAAGCAAGCACCCGACATGGCAAACGTGCTTCATTCTTCGGTCCTCCTGTCATCGTATGTGAAGTTCCCGCATCAACACGCCAGAGAAAACCTCCGGGGGCGCCCCGGATCTGCGGGACCGAGCCTGTCCGGAGAATGGCCATCATCGCCATCCGCCGGCCGCTTCACGGACTATACCACAATCCCTGCGCGCTGTCACCTTGACCAAATCTTGCCATCCCGCTATAGTCTCTCCTCAACAGCGGATGGCAATGTGGCCACGCTTTGCAGTTCCAGTGCAATTGAAATCACCACAGAGCAACGTGTTGAGGAGGGCTGAGGATGAACAGGAAAGCAAACGGTCAATGGCTCAATGCTCGCCTCTTGGAGGATATGAGCACCGCCCCGATAATTTCACGGAGAGACTTTTTCAAAGGTATGGTCGGCGGTTCGGCGACAATCGCCGCGACTTGCGTTTTTGGAACGGCTCAAGGCGCTGATGAGGCCAAGAAAAGCAGGGTGGTTATCGTTCGGAATCCCGCAGTCATAGCTTCCGGCAAACTCAATGCGGACGTTGCCGAGAAGATGCTGAACCGTTCACTCTGCTCGCTCACCGGCAAATCCTCTCCCACGAACGCCTGGCGTTCCCTCTTTTCGCCCACAGAAAAAGTGTTGATAAAGGTTAACTGCCTTTTCCCTCCCGTAACCTCCAATCCCGAGATCGTCAGGGGAATTGTGAACGGACTCACAGCCGCTGGACTCAAGGAGAACAATATCATCATTCACGACCGTGAGAATAGGGAGCTGGTCAGAGCTCGGTTTTCCATCAACGACTCCTCGCGGGGAATCCGCTGCCGGGGCACTCGCGGCTACTCTGAATGGATGCAAGCTGCGCCGGGGCTTTTCCGCACCAAGCTCTGCAAGACAATCACCGACGAGGTTGACGCCATCATCAATGTCCCTTCTTTGAAAACCCACTGGCGCTCCGGCGTGACTCTTTCACTGAAGAACCTCCTGGGCTGTATCCCGAACGCCGGTGAGACTCACGGAGGCGGCTGCCCTCGTATCGCGGACATTAGCGCTCTCGACCCCGTCAAGAAAAAGACCCGGCTGATCGTCATAGACGGCGCGAGAGCCCAATACAACCGAGGACCGACCTTCAGCGCCCCCTTCGTTTGGGAGTACGCCGGCATCATCGTCAGCACTGATAGCGTCGCCGCGGATGCCGTTGGCGCGGATGAGATTTTGAAGAAACGCCGGGCGTCAGGGTTGTCAGGTCCCATTCGCCCCTCATTGATCCACATCACCCACGCCGCACAACTCGGCCTTGGCGTCTCAGACCTCGACAAAATCGAGGTGATTCGTCTCGGCGAAAAGAAAAACGCGTAGGGCCGGCGAAAATCGAAAGTGCCGGCACGCAGGACAAGGCGCCAAACCTCGAAGGCCTTTTCTTTCTCATCATGTCCGCCCTTTCTCACCGCCACTGCTTCATAGAGGCTGGCCGCACCATTTGCAGTGCTGTTTTCGCTTGATTTACTCCTTACCCTGGTGTATTCTATGGCTCTGAGGCGGAGGAACAAACAGACCTGGATTCTAACTTATGGATTTCGTGTCAATTAGAAAGAGGCTGCGGTTGCTTAGCAGGACAGCACTCAAATCTGGCTCTCCTGCGGAGCTACAGGAGCCCCGGCCGGGACACGATGCGGCTCTTCCCAGCACCGGATACAACCCGGTGAGGTTGGAGAAAGTCATCCGCGGGCAAGAAGTAGCGACTACGGCGGGCAAGTTCCTGCTCATAGACCGCAGTGCTTCCGAGATTGTCAGTTCCGCCGGAGAATTCGTCTCCAGATATTCTTATTGCTTCCGGAGAGGGGCGGCTGCAATTTCTCAGGAGTCCGGGCCGATAGACCTTGTGAAGTTCGTCAAGTGCGGTCCGCGAAAAAGCGTTTTCCTGGATATAGAGACGACGGGCTTATGCGGCAGTCCTCTTTTTCTGGCGGGCTTGCTTTTCTATCGGGAGGGCGGATTGCTCGTCCGCCAGCTCTTTGCCAGAGATTATTCGGAGGAAAGGCCACTATTAGGGCATCTCCTTGAGCTTCTCGATGAATTTGAAATTGTGGTGACCTTCAACGGAAAGTCCTTCGACATCCCCTACATCAAAGACCGCTGCTCCTACAACACGCTTCCTTTTCGGCTGGAATTGCATCATCTCGACCTACTTCACGAATATCGGCGGCGGTGGAAAGGGGTCCTTCCAGATTGCCGATTGCAGACACTCGAATCCAGGATATGTTATCGGTACAGGGAAGGGGACATTCCGGGAAACGAGATTCCGGAGGCTTACCACGATTTCGTCCGTACGGGAGATGCCTGGCAGATCAAGGATATCCTCCATCACAATGCCTTCGACCTGATCACCATGAGCGAGCTGACGTTGAGGTTGTTTACCTCTGACACCTGAGAGGATCAGTGAGGAAGAGTCTCGCGGTTCGGAGGAGAAACAACGGCGGCTCGAAAGGCGAGAGAAGATGTCCATAATAACGCTTACAACGGACTTCGGTTTTGACAACTGGTTTGTGGGAACCATGAAGGGCGTCATCAAAAGCATCAATCCGGATGCCGAGGTTGTTGACATCACCCATGGTGTCCGCCCGCACAACATCTCCGAGGCGGCATTTATTCTCCGGAACTCGTGCAGTTACTTTCCCCCCGGCACCATCCACACGGTCGTGGTTGATCCGGGCGTTGGGAGCAAAAGACACCCCATCATCATCAAAACCCGGCGCTACTACTTTGTCGGTCCCGACAACGGTGTCCTGAGCTACGCTATAGACAGCGAGGAGGTCGAAGCGATCGTTAAAATCGAGAACCAACAATATCTTCTGGCGCCCATGAGCGAGACTTTTCACGGAAGGGATGTCTTCGCGCCGGTGAGCGCATATCTTTCCGTCGGCGTGGAACCGCGGGAGTTCGGTTCACACCTGAAGGAGGTGATGAGACTGACGCCATCGGTTCCCCGGAAGATCAGCGACAGAGAAATCGTCGGGCACATTCTGTGCGTTGACACCTTTGGCAACCTCATTACCGACGTAACCGCAAGGCTGGTTGAAGAGCTGTTCAGTCTGTCAAAAGCGCGCAGACTTCGCATTCTTATCCGCGACCGCGAGATAGCGAAGCTGTGCAGAACCTATTCCGAAGGGAAGGAAAACGAGTTGATCGCCCTTATCGGGAGCTCCGGACACCTCGAGATCTCCGTCAATCGAGGCCGTGCCGCCGACCTCCTGGGCATTGGAGAAGGGGAAAAGTTCATCCTGAAGGTCGTTTGAAAAACCAGGC
>JABMQX010000610.1 GCA_013203085.1 bacterium
CTGGCCTCCAAGATTGAGACCGCCATGGTCGCTGAATCGGCGAGGTGGGGTGATCAACATTACTCCACACCCCTCACCCAGCAGGAATGGTACAACGAGCGGGGTTGGATTCTGAACACGTACCTCCCCCGACGATCCGACATTGTCTTGGATCAGTTCATTGAGGCGAGTCTTTATCCCTCCGTCCCTGCTCCAGTCTTTAAACAACATGGCGGGAGTTTCTCGGATGGTTTTCTGCTTTCGATGACGGCCTCGAGCCGCATCTACTACACTCTGGATGGCAGCGATCCGAGGGAGCATGGCACCGGGCAGGCCGTCGGGAATTTGTATGACGGCCCCGTCCCCCTTGAGATGACGACGGTGGTCAAGGCGCGTGCACTGGGCGGAAAGAATGTTTGGAGCGCTCTCAACGAGGCGCTGTTCGTGCTGGACACACCTTCTCCGCTGCGGATCACCGAGATTATGTACCATTCACGCGAGCCGTCGGAGACGGGAGCAGAGGCGGGCTATGCACCGGGTGATTTCGATTTCATCGAGTTGCGGAACACCGGCTCCAACACGATTGGCCTGGCCGGGATCACGTTTGCCGATGGAGTCGCTTTCGATTTCACGCAAAGCGGCCTGCACACACTCGCCCCGGGCGAGTACGTGGTCCTGGTCAAGAACTTGACCGCTTTTGCCGAACGGTATCCGAACTGGGCGGACATGAGCATCGCCGGCGTGTTCCAGTTTCCGGCGGACTCGCTGGACAATGGTGGAGAGCGGCTCACTCTGAAAGATGGTCTGGGCCGGACCATCCTGTCGTTCGAGTACGACGATGAGTGGTACCCCAGTACGGACGGACTTGGCTTCTCTCTGGTCATCCGGGACGAGAATGCCTCCTCGGACGCGTGGGGGAAGAAGGCGAGTTGGCGCCCCGCCACCGACATGGATGGTTCGCCCGGACGGGACGATCCCGCGCCGCCCGAGTTTCCCGCGGTCGTCATAAACGAAGCACTCACGAACACGTTTCCCCCAGAGAAAGACTCGATTGAGTTATACAACCCGGCCGGCAGTCCGGCAAAAATCGGTGGCTGGTTCCTAACGGACGACCGCACGCAGCCCCGGAAATTCCGCATTCCGGACGAAACCGAAATCGCTGCCGGCGGCTACCTTGTCTTTCATGAGGACGATTTCAATGCGGACCCCGATGACCCCAACAGCTTTCTGCTGAGCTCGCTCGGTGAAGAGGTCTATCTGTTCTCCGCTGATGCCGAGGGAAACTTGACGGCATACAGTCAGGGCTACCGGTTCGGCGCCGCCGAGAACAGCGTAACCTTCGGGCGATACGTCACCAGTACCGGAGAAGACCATTTCGTCGCACAAGTCAGCGAGACGCTGAATGAGGGCAACGCGGGGCCGAAGGTGGGGCCCGTGGTGATCAATGAAATCATGTTCAACCCTCCCCCCATCGCAGGTAGAAACAACACCGACCACGAATATCTCGAACTGCGGAACATCTCCTCTGAAAGTGTGCCCTTATTCGATCCGGACGTGTCCGAGAACACCTGGCGTCTGGGAGGTGGAATAGATTATGCCTTCCCCGCCAATACCACTCTCACGCCGGGAGATCGCGTCTTGGTAGTCGGATTCGACCCGGAGATCGAGACCGCTCGACTCGACGACTTTGGTTCCACATACGCCTTGGACGTCAATGTGAGGATCTTCGGGCCCTATACCGGGAGGTTGGAGAATTCGGGCGAGCGAATCAGCCTGTTCAAACCCGATGATCCGAAAGAACCTTCGCACCCCGATGCCGGAACCGTGCCCCATGTGTTAGTGGACCAGGTGGATTATTCCAACGCCGATCCGTGGCCAATCGGCGCCGACGGCACCGGCGATTCGCTCCAGCGACTCGTAAGTGACCGGTACGGCAACGACCCATCCAACTGGCAGGCCGCCTCCCCCACTCCAGGACAAGACAACGCAGGCGACCCTCTTCAAGACGCCGATGGAGACGGGATGCCCGACCAGTGGGAGATGGATCACTTCGGCGGCACCGAGGTTCCCAACGGCGGCGCCGAAGAGGACTGGGATCACGACGGATCCTCCAACCTTGATGAGTATCTCGCCGGGACGGACCCGACGGACGCCGCGTCCGCACTGGCCATCTCGTCCATTCTCACCAGTTCGGATTCAACAATCACCATCACGTGGCGAAGCGTCGGCGGCAAGTACTACGCCATTCTCAGAACAACAGATCTGACGTCGGGATTCGATCAAATCGAGGCCGCAAACATTCCTGCCACCCCGCCGGAGAACTTCTACACAATAGAAAACGGCCAGACGGAATCTGTTTATTATCAGATTGCAGTGGAACGGTGATTCAGTTCGCGGAGCCGCGCTCGCGGCGATCCGGAATCTGGGGTTTCTGACCTCCGTAAGCGCGAGGAACAGCGGTGCAGCGGCCTGCGGATCTGTTGCTGCTGGAGGGTACTTTAAGTGTCTTTCCCTCCAGCTCAGATCGCGGTGTCCCTACCGTGTGGTCGTCCTGGGGCAAGGAACATCGGAGCAGCACCTTTGCGAGCAACTGGGCGGCGAGTCTCACCGCGCAAAACCTGTTGTGCCGCTGCCAGCTTGCACCCTGGAACAGCAACCGCAGTGGCAAAATATCCTTAACACACACTTTCTCGCTTACGAATGGGGAACTGGTGGCGGAAACACCTTGTAGGCCGTGCAGATATTTGCTGCCTTTACTTGTGAGTTTCTCCTGCTGAGAGAGAACTTGAGCAGAATCTCTTGTGAGAATGTTGTGAAGGGCGGTAGGAAACTGTGGCGGGTGACGGACTAAAACTGTGGCACCTCGGGTGTAGTTACCCTATGTGA
>JABMQX010000059.1 GCA_013203085.1 bacterium
TGCTCCGGATTTCGGAGATGACCTGTGCAGTTCTCGCTGATGCACTCATCGAAGCAGGAAGCTACACTCTCTAAGCGGCTCTGTGCACGGGAGTTATGGTTGCACGGTCTGTCCGAGAGGCTACATTTTTTGAGCTGGCACGGTTCTTGAGAAAGCGAGTCAAGCACTTTGGCGACTCAAAATCATCATTGTTCCCTCCTCAGGATAGGGAACATCAAATGCTTGACTAAATGGAACGCTGAATCTAATATAATTGGGAGAAAGGGAACAATAACCGGAAAGGGAAGGAAACAAGCGTAACGCTGAATATCGCTTTGTTTTGAAATCAACCGGCACCCGGGGGGGCAAGCCGGGAAAGAGCAAAGCCCACTGATCGCGTCTTCTTGGCGCATCGCGCTAAGCTCTATGAGTCCCCAAAAGGGGGGGAGTCATAGGGCTTTTTGTTTTTGCGGAGCAAGCTTGGCGTGAGTTCAGAAGACGGGTTCGGCACGGTCATTGTGAAAACTGAAGGCAGATCGTAGTGATTATGGAGGGAATCATGGCCAAGAATCGCGTTCTTTCGCCGTGCATGTTGTTGCTGCTGTGCATATCGCTCATCGCCGACTCCTATGGAACCGGTTTCTACGACCCGGACCAGGCGGCTTCCGCTCAGGCGCAGGTGGACGCCGTGGTGGCTCGACCCCAGGATGCGTCAACTCTGTTTTTCAACCCGGCGGGAATTGTCCGCCTTTCACCGTGGGAGGCGACAGCGGGATTTCACTCGCCGCGCCCCGGCTTCGACTACACGGGTCCCACGGGGCAAAAAGGGGAGGCAGAGCATACGTTCTTCGTCCCTCATCTGTACTTCTCCGCGAACCCGCCTGAGAGCAGATTCGCAGCCGGATTGGGCGTCAACTCTCCTTTCGGCTTGGGGACCGATTGGGGCGACGAAGGTTTCGCTCGCTATACCGCCCCACACACAAGACTCCAGCTCCTTATGGTCAATCCGAATGTCGCTTACAGCATGACGGACAATCTGTCTATTGCCGTGGGGGCTGATTTCTACACCGCTGACGCCACATTTGACAGATACATACCTTCTCGGATGCTGCCGGGTGGCGGGCCTCCGGGAATGGACCTCGGCGCCAGCATAAAAGCCGACGGCGATGCCTGGGGATGGAACGCGGCTTTCCTTTACGACATATCGGACCGAGTTGCTCTCGGCGCTTCGTACCGCAGCAAAACCGACCTGGGTTTCTCGGGCTCCCTGCAGACATATCCGCCATCTCCGCTTTCGGCTTCGTGTTGTTTCGACTTACATCTGCCGAGCATGCTGAAGGCGGGCATTGGCTTCAAGCCAACCAACAGGCTCAGCTTCGAGCTGGATGTTGACTGGTTGGAATGGAGCAGGTTCGAGGATTTGACGGTGTCCTTCTCGCCCCCAGTCATGCCCCCTGAAGTCTCGCGGAGGGACTGGCACGACGTCTTCTTCTACTCGATAGGCGCGCAATATTCCCTCAACAGCGGGTGGAAATTGAGGGCGGGGTACACCTACGCCGAATCGCCGATTCCCGATCACACCTATGAACCGGGAATTCCGGCAAATGACCTTCACGTGGTCTCATTCGGCGTTGGCAAATCGTGGGGGAAACTTACCTTGGACCTGGCGTGCACAGTCGGCTTTTCTGAGAAACAAACGGTTAACAGCGATGTCGGTGAGCCCTTCTTCAGCGTTGATGGAGATTATGACAGCCTTATAACCGTCATAGGCGCCGGCGTGTCTTATAGCTTTTAGGCAGGAATTCGACGGTCCGTTTCTCTTGCCGAGATGAGCAAGTGATACGATGCATAGAAAACCGCCGTGGTTGTTCGCGATGGTCTTAGACACGTCCGTGATGGCAGCGACGGGTGAAAGTCGCGATTGAGTCCGCCGCGGTTGGAGTAACTGGCCGTCGTCTGCGAGGAGCAAATGAAGGACGAGGATAAGTCAAAACCGCAATTGATGAGCGAGCTCGCCGAAATGCGCCGAAGGGTTGCTCAATTGCAGTCACTCGAACGCGAGCGCAAGCGGGCGGTGGAGGAACTACGAAGCTCGGAGGAGCGGCTAAAGATACTCTTCGAATATGCACCGGACGCCTATTATTTGAACGACTTAAAAGGAAAGTTCGTTGACGGCAACAAGGCCGCAGAAGAGATAACTGGTTACAGGAGGAGTGAGCTAATCGGAAAGAGCTTTTTGAAATTGAAGCTGTTACCCCTCGGGCAGGTCACGAAAGCCGCTATGCTGTTGGCAAGGAATGCCATAGGGAAACCGACCGGGCCCGACGAGTTTACTCTGAAACGGCAAAACGGCACTCAGGTTGAAGTGGAGATAAGGACGTTCCCTGTAAAGATCAAGAAGAGAACTTTAGTGCTGGGCATTGCGAGAGACATCACCGAGCGCAAGAAGATGGAGGAAGCGTTGAGGGAGTCCGAGGAAAAGCATCGCCTCCTTTTTGAAGAAGGAAGTGATGCCATTTTTCTCGCAGATGTTGAGACAGGCACACTTCTGGACGCCAACAAACAGGCTGAACGATTACTGGGTCGTCGCAAGAAAGAGATCATCGGCATGCATCAATCTCAACTGCATCCTCCAGGCAAAGCCGAGTACCACAAAGAGAAATTCAGTAAGTACATCCAGTCCGGTCGAGCAGCCGATTTCGAAGCAGCGGTCGTTAAGAAAGACGGAACCATTGTGCCAGTGCACATAAGTGCTGCTGTAATGGAACTCCAGGGGAAAGAAATAATCCAGGGAGTTTTCCGAGACGTAACCGAGCTGAAGAATGCACAGGAAAGGCTGGCGCAGAAGATGCAAGAACTGGAGCGCTTCAACCGGATCGCGGTCGCGCGGGAACTGCGGATGATCGAGCTCAAGCGCCAGGTCAACGAGTTGGCTCAGAAGACGGGGGAGGCGCCGCCCTACAAGCTTTCCTCCCTTCGGTGTGAGGATGGAAGAGGTATCTCTAACAATGCGTGAGGACCCGTCACCGACAAAGCGCAACCCACTCGCCTTCCTGGCAGTAGTCCTGTTCCTGAACGGGATAGTACTGATATGGTTGGCATGGCAGGTGCGCAGTCACCTTCACGAGACCACGACAGCACGAGGACGGCATTTGAGGATCGAGGAATTGCGGGGAATCATTGTTCACCTGGACGAGGTGCTTACGATGTCCGCTCGCATGGCGGCAGCCACAGGGGATCCTCAATGGGAAAAACGCTACCGTGGATTTGAGCCGAAATTGGATGCAGCGATTAAGGAAGCCATCAAGCTCGCACCTGAGGCGTTCAGTGGCGAAATGGCCGCTGCGACCGACGCAGCCAATATGAAACTCGTGGGGATGGAGAACAGCGCTTTCGAGCTGATTCGGGAGCGCCGCGCCGAGGAAGCCCGGTCGCTCCTATTCAGCGATGAATACGAGACGCAAAAACGGATTTACGCTCAAGGGATGACCCACTTCGCTCAGCGCAAGGACCGTTATCTCCGGCTTGGGGAGCTGCGGGGAATTATCCTTCATCTCGACGAAGTCCTAACGATGTCCGCTCGCATGGCGACAGCCACAGGGGACCTCCAATGGGAGAAGCGCTACCGCAGATTTGAGCCTGTACTAGACACCGCGATCAAAGAGGCTATCAAACTGGCGCCTGCGGCGCAGCATGGCAAATCCGCCGCCAAGACCGATGCCGCCAACATCAAACTCGTGGATATGGAAAACCGCGCCTTCGACCTGGTTCGCCGGGGCCGCGCTGACGAAGCCAAGACGCTCCTATTCAGCGACGAATACGAAACGCAA
>JABMQX010000611.1 GCA_013203085.1 bacterium
TCGCTGCGGAGCTCCGAGACAGCGCCTTTCTCCGCATGGGTGCGGTTGGATAGGATGATGACAAAGGTCTGAGTTCCCTTGTCTATCCAAAGGGAGCATCCGGTAAAACCGATGTGGCCAAAGGAATTTGCCGCTGGGAAAATATCGCCCCGGGCCTGCGGAGCGTAAGGGGAATCAATATCCCATCCGAGACCTCTTTTCGGCAAGTTTGCCGGGGTCTGAACGGTAGTCAGAAGGTCAACGGTCTCTGGTTTGAGGATTCTCGCGCCGGCATAGACGCCGCGGTTCAAAAGCATCTGTGCGAAGATGGCGAGATCGGGAGCGGTCGAAAACAATCCAGCGTTGCCGCAGGAATGTTGGAGAGTGGCGTAGTAGCGGGCGAGAGGGTCGTGAACCTTGCCTCGGTGCTCCGAAGAATCGTCAGCAAGCGTGGGTGCGGCCCTTTTTTCCTGCTGCTCAGTCAGGAAGAAGCCGGTATCCCTCATCTTCAAAGGCTGCCAGACTCGCCGTTTGAGAAACACGTGCATCGGCTCGCCTGAAACTTCCTCGGCGATCCTCGCCAACACCACGAAATTCAGGCAACTATACACGCATGACTTGCCAGTTTCGTAAGATTTCGGAAGAGAGCAGATGTGGGCTATGACTGCGTCCGGGCTCGGTCCGGGGCCGTACTTCTTCTGGACGAGGTTGACATCAAGGTACGGTTTAAGTCCTGAAACGTGAGTGAGGAGGTGGGAAAGAGTCACATCTGACTTACTGTTCTGAGCAAATGAAGGGAGGTAGTCCACAACCTTATCCCTGAGACTGAGCTTGCCGTCTTCGACAAGGAGGGCGATGGCCGTCGCAGTGGCGACGGGCTTTGTGACGGAAGCGAGGTCGTAGATCGTGGATAGCGAGTTGGGGACTTTTTGCGGGCGGAGCGAGCGGCTGCCGTAGGCTTTTTTCCAGACAATGACTCCTTTGCGAGCGACAAGGACGACGCAGCCGGGGACTTTCCCTCCTTCGATGGCTTGCCCCGTGGCGGCGTCTATTCTCTTCAAAACCTGCGGGTTTATCCCGACAAGTTCCGGCTTGCCGGTATGTAGATGTTCCGGCCTCGGGGCACAGGAGACGCAGGTGGCAAGCGTCAAAACAATGGGAAGGCGAGGGATTACTCCTCGCCAGCAAGCGGAAAGAAACTGACGAATGGGACTATGCATGCCGACTCCCAGAATGGGTTTCCCCGCCTCTCGGCGGAGGTTTGGTCAATCGTTGCTTCTTTTCCATCAGATGGACGCTGATGACCCCGGCAATTATCGCGGGCGAGGGTCCTATCTGCAAGTGATTTTCCACTGGTGATAGGTTTTGGGGGATGTGATAAAGTAGATGAGACGCAGGCTTCCGTTACTTTAGAGATATGTGGAGTGAGGATTCCGGCTATTCAATGAATGGAGTCAGGAAATGGCGAAGATTCTGAAGCTGAAAGAAGGAAGAGAATTTCGGATGGGCGAGGGTTATACGACGAAGGTCGTTTATCCGGGAATGGGAGCGAAGAACATCACCCTCAACTACATCACCTTTGGCCCGGGGCAGGAGTTTCCGCAGCATGAGCATGGGGAGTCGGAGGATGTGTTCGTCATTCTCGAAGGTTCCGGTGTGCTCAAACAGGGCGAGCTGGAGCTGCCGATAGAGGCGGGCGACGTGGTCTATGTGCCCGCGGGAGAAATTCACGGAACCATCGCCGGACCGAACGGTATGGTCTGCATCAGTTGTCAGGCCCCCCCGGACACGAAGCTCTATTCCGGGGAAAGAGATAAAGCGTAGCATGGCTTCTCCGTCGCGCTCGAAGCCGTTATGGAGCGGAACGGGCGCTCGCGCCCTGGCGGCAGCGCCGGCCAAGGGGAAGCACCGCCTTTCGCCCGACGAGGAATGGCGGAGCCGAAACCCTTAGAAGGACCCTTTTTCTCGCCCTCTCTCCACGATTTTCTTCAGTTCCTCAGCGCTCAACCACTCTACGTGGGCATCGGCGAACGCCGCATGTCCGCCCTCACCCCCATGTTGGGAGGGACGCTCGTAGAGTACGACCTCCTGCGAGGGCGGGGTGTCTGTCGGAGGCTTTCGAAGAGTATAAGTCGTTTGCGAGTCAATTTCTTCCTTGTTGATGATGGGACCGCCTTGCGAGGCGCAAGTGAACACGGCCAGACTATCCACATAGCCAGGGTACAGGATAGACAGCTTTTCAGGGAATTCGTCGTTGTTGTCCTGCGCCCACATTATCATCGCGAGCACAAGCTGTTTCAGGTTGTTCTGGCACTGCACACGCTTCGCTTTGTCCCTGGCTTCCTCCTGGGCGTCTCGCACGTTCTCCTCCAGCCAATCAATCA
>JABMQX010000612.1 GCA_013203085.1 bacterium
CGCGCCGGCTGGGCTGGTCAGAAAAGATATGTCCCCCAAACCCGCCTACGAGAACCTTATGGCACTGGTCAAAGGCAAATGGTGGACAAAAACCGAATGCAGGACCGACTCCGCAGGAAAAGCGACGTTCCGTGGCTTTTACGGCAGGTATCGCCTCACCGTCGTCACTCCGGCCGGGCGGAAGCAGACCACCGATGTGCATCTCCGGAAGGGGAAGGAGAATATCTTCACTGTGACGGTGAGATAGAGGAACGCCGGAGCAAGGGGCCGCATCTCTGCTCGTTTCCTCATCGCTGGCACCAGTTTCGGCGAACTGGAATCTCTTTCAGAGGATAAGGCATCCCGACGGGATAACAGGATGAACGAGATATTCTGAATTGAGATTTCTCGGATAGCTCAGCCGCACAGGCTTATCCTCAGCATCCTGTTATCCGGTCAAAGGAGCTTCCTTCTCAAAGCACTATCCGTTACCGCATTTGCGAATCGCAGCACTTACGGCAGCGGGGTGACAATGTATTGAGGATTCTCGCTGACCTCGAGGTCCAACTGCCCGTCTTTTGTTTTCACCTGCCGTGTCTCTCCGGTCATGGAGACGATTTCTACACGTTTCGCTTTTACGAGAAGGGATATCGCGTGGGCTCGGCCGGTCGTCCATGCGGCGATGACCCGCCTCTCGCCATCGGAGAACAATAAAGCGTAGTCGTCCGGCGATTCGAGCGGGATTGTACCGGCAAATTTCAGTCCGCTCAACGTATGAAGCAAAGTCCTCGCCGAAAGATAGGAGGGTTTCAGCTTGTAGCCGTGAGTGACGATTCCGAAATTGTGCTCGTATTCTTTCGGGTCGGGGCCGTCATCGTGCCAGTCGTACCAGATGCTCAACCGGACGTCGTTCATCAGGTTGATGAGGAATTGCCGGGCGAGGTACGAGGCCTGCTTTTCCGCCGGGTTGGGAGCTCTGCGGAAATGCAGCAGGGAATAGCCCCACTCTCCCGATAGGATCGGCAGCCGCTTTTTCTCGGGCGGGGCGTACTTGTCAATAAGCTCTCTCAGCTTTTTGTACTCGGGCACGGCAGTTTCCGGCGACCTGCTTCGATAGGGATGGACGGTCACGCCGTCGAGCCATTTGAGGAGGCCGGACTGAAAGACCTTTTCGATGAAATTCAAAGGGATTCCCGACGTTGCCGGGGCGACGATACTGCATTTCGGATCGGCTCCGCGAAGCGCTTTGCACACCGCCACCGCCAAATCGCAGTAGTCTTCCACGTTCGCCTTCGGCCTCCAGAACTTGTCGAGGTTCGGCTCGTTCCAGATTTCCCACAAAATGCCCTTCCCCGCAAAATGCTTTGCCGCTGCCGCCGCAAACCTGCAGAAGGCGGCACGTCCCTCTTCTGTGTGCGGGGCGAGCCCCCCGTCGTAAAGCCTGTTGCCGTAATCAAGGATGAAGAGTAGTCGTATCTTTCGCTTCGCAAGGGAATCCACAAGGCGACCGTACCCAGAGAAATCGTACTTCCCCTTCTCCCGCTCGACATGGCTCCAGGCGAAATCCATCCGCACGAAACGAAAGCCGGCATCGGCGATCATCTCGATGTCCCTCTCTCTCGGCTCGACGAAATGGATGTTCACGCCGAACTGAAGCGGCATCGTCCTCGCCGGAATCCCTTCCGCTATCACCTCGGCTGCCGAAGCCTTAGTTGGGCGGCTAACAAAAACACCGAACAAGACGATAGTCGCGATTGAGAATCCGACGAGCAGATTAAATGAGGACCCCTTTGCATTCTTGATAACGAATGACCTCTTCACTTCACGCCTCCTTCCCTTTTCGTCCAGGTATTAGACCTCTTGGCGAAAGTTACTCTCCAAGGTATAGCTGTTTCAACGCAACCATTGTAATGCTTCTGTTACGGATGGGAGAAGGTGAATTTTCATAACTTGTAATGCTTCACTTTCAGGCGGATACGGAGTTGCCGCAGCGGCCCGTGATTCCCACGGGCACAGTATCACTCTCCCACAACCCCCTAACTTCGCACTTTCCCGCAGAAACCCGGCCCGCGCACCTCGCTTATCCCCAAAGCTCATAACTCATGGCCCAGTGCACATCGAGACGCGGCCCATGCAGCAGAGAAACATACACAGGAACTCACGCAAAAACTCCTAAAGCTCTCCATAAAGAACATTCGGTCAAAAAACAAATTGAACCGACTCAGCTTTTTGTTACAATCTACAAAAGGGGCGGCGCTTTTCGAGAAGGCCAATGTCGCTTTCGGCAGGAGGAGTTCGCAGTATCGCCCCCTTTTGGCAAGGCGGTCGTCAGTGCGCCCGTTTGCTGGCGCGCGGTCCGGGAACTTCTCTCACCCCTTTTCCGGGAAGAGAGAGGCGACAGCAAGCTTGGCCAAAAGGAAGCGAAGCAGAGAGCGCACTGATTTCTCACGGTGCGTCAGCCAGCTCCAAAGGAGGTAAACTTGAGCACGATCCGGATATTGCTGGCGAGTCGAAATAAGCAAAAGCTTAGAGAACTTGCGGCATGTCTTCAAGGGCTGGACGCCGACCTCATCACATTGGACGCGGTCCCCGACGCACCGCTCGTGGAAGAGGACGGCACAACCTTCAAGGAGAACGCCGTTAAGAAAGCCACCGAAATTGCCCGCGCCACAGGTATGTTGACGGTCGCCGACGATTCGGGACTTGTTGTTGATGCCCTCGGTGAAGCGCCAGGCGTCCGCTCGTCCAGATACGCCGGCGAAAATGCGACCGATAGGGAGAACAACGAAAAACTACTACGCGAGATGTCCCATGTCCCCGAGGAACTGCGCCGCGCCAGGTTCGTCTGCGCCGCGGCCCTGGCAAGCCCCGATGGCTTGATCGGTGTTGTCGAGGGGGGCTGTGAGGGGAGCATCACTTTGGAGGAGAAAGGAGAACACGGCTTTGGTTACGACCCCCTTTTCAAAAAAGCGGGTTACAACAAGACCTTCGCGGAGCTTACTCCGGACATAAAGAACCGTGTCAGCCATAGATTCCTGGCCATGCAGAAAGCCGGTATCCTCATCGAGAGTTACCTCGCCCAAAGGAAACGGCAGGAGAAAGAACACTCCTCATGAGCGACTCCGTCGGCTATGAGCGTAGCCGGGAAGAAGCCTCCCGATCCTCGCGAAGCTCCTTCCCCACATGGGCGATCGGAACGCTTTTTTTGAGAACGAGCGCCCGCATCTGCGGAGCGAACGGGCGTCCATCTGTCTAAGTTAACGGCCTGTGTCCGTGCCTCGGGAGTGCATATATCCGGGGCGGCGAACTCCCTTACGCCTCGCCGAGCTCCTTTTGCATTTTAGAGTCTCGGAGTTTCATGGAAAAGAAAAGAAAAAAACTTGTCATCCTCGGTTCGACGGGTTCCATCGGCCTGAACACCTGCGAGGTTGTCCGCTCTCTCCGAGGCGACTTTGAGATCGTTGGCCTGGCTGCTCGGTCCAGCGTCGAGCTGATTCTCCGCCAGATCGAAGAGTTTCACCCACGAATGGTCGCTCTGGCTGACGAGGAGTCCGCCGACGGCCTCAAACGGAAGGCCCCCCCGACAACGGAGGTCCTCCGCGGCATGGACGGCCTGAAAACTGTCGCCGGTCTCGAGGAAGCTGACCTTGTGGTCTGTTCTGTCGTCGGGGCAGCCGGTTTAGTGCCGGTCATTGAAGCGATACAGCGCGGCAAAAACATAGCCCTCGCCAATAAGGAAGTTCTGGTTACCGCGGGGGAAATCGTGACGCGATTGGCGAGTGAGAAGGGCTGCGATATAATCCCGATTGATAGCGAGCACAGCGCCGTGCACCAGTGTCTTCGCGGCGAGAACGTCAACAACGTTCGGAGGCTGATCCTGACCGCTTCGGGAGGCCCATTCTTCGCGGATTCTGACAGAGACCTCTCGAACGTTACTCCAGCAGAAGCCCTCCAACACCCCCGGTGGAATATGGGAAATAAGGTGACCATTGACTCCGCAACCCTCACGAACAAAGCCCTCGAGGTCATCGAGGCACAGTGGCTTTTCGGAATTGACCTGGATAAAATAGAAATCGTCATCCATCCCGAAAGCATCATCCATTCCCTCGTCGAATTTGTGGACGGCGCAATAATGGCTCAGATGAACGAGCCGGACATGCGAATCCCCATTCAGTATGCATTGACCTACCCGGAACGCATGCCCAGAGAAGTCCCCCACTTCGACTTCCTCAAGAATAACCGGTTGACCTTTCGCCAGGCGGACACCGAAAGATTTCCATGCCTGAGGCTCGGCAGACAAGCCGCCGCCATCGGCGGAACCATGCCCACCGTCCTCAACGCTGCCAATGAAATCGCCGTGGAGAAGTTTCTCAAGGGGGAGGTTCGGTTCACTGACATCCCTCTATGGATCGAAGCCGCCATGGCCAATCACAACCCGATTCCCAATCCGACCATCGAAGACATCCTTGCGGCCGACGCTCGCGAGAGGAAGGAGAAATATCTGTGATACTCATCATTGCTGTGGCAAGCCCCATTGTCGTGGCCCTGAAAATTGTGCTGATGATCCTTGCGGCGGTCGTCGCTCTCAGCGTCGTTATCGTTATCCACGAGCTCGGCCATTTCCTCACCGCCAGAAGAGCCGGCGTCAAGGTTGAAGCCTTTTCCATCGGTTTCGGCCCACGAATTTGGGGCGTTAAGAAAGGAGAAACGGACTACCGCGTCAGCCTCTTCCTGTTCGGCGGGTACGTCAAAATGAAGGGGATGGAAAGCGAGGGCGGCAAACAGCCGCACGAGATCGAAGGGGGCTTTTTCGCCGCCAAGCCCGGCCGACGGGCACTTATCGCTGTTGCCGGCCCGGCAATGAACGTCCTTCTCGCCCTGGCTGTATTCACGCTCCTGTGCTTCACCGGCAGAAAAGTCGCCCAGGGATTTCTCGAAAGCACCGTCGGGTATCTTGAGGAAAAAAGCCCTCTCAGAAAAGTCGGAATCGTCCCCGGCGATACCATACTCAACATCAATGGGCAGGCTGTCCACGAGTGGAAAGATGTCATGGGGGCTGTGGCTTTCAGCCCAAGCAACACCGTTGACCTGACTATCAAGCACAATGGCACAATTCTCAACAAAAGAATCTCAGTCGAACGCGATGAAGAACTCGGCTTTCGCCACCTCAGCATCTACCCCAGAATGGATTCCGACAAATCCGAAGGCCTTCTCGTCTCGGAAATCGAAAAAGGTTCTCTCGCAGACGAGCTCGCCCTCAGAAAAGGGGACAGGCTTTTCTCCCTCGCCGGCGAACGTCTCTACCACATAGACCAGTTCCGCGAACTCCTCCTGGGAAATATCGGCAAAGAAATCGAGCTCGCTGTTCGCCGCGGAGCCAAGAGACCGCGCGAGTTGACCCTTTCCTTCCGAGTTCCTTTGCCTGAAAACGGAATTCAGGTCACCTCAGTCAGAAAAGGGTCCATCGCCCAACAAGCCGGGCTGAGAAATGGCGATGTCATCGTAAAAGCGAGCGAGCACGAAATCTTTACAGTCAGCGCCTTGGCGGAAGTCCTCAGCAAAAACCCGGGGAAGAAAATCAAGCTGGAGGTTCTGCGGGGAAAGCATCGCCGACCGGAGGAAGAGCCGCCGCCCCCCCCTACCGACACCCTGCTCGGGGCAGACCTAAAGGAAGGTTTCCCCATTCTCGGATTCGTCCCGGACATCGTCTATGGCGCCAAGAGGGAGGACCCCTTTTCTGCAACTTACTTTGCCGTAAAAAACGCGCTTTTGACACTCAAAGGGCTTATGACCCGCACCGTTTCCACCAAAGGAATCAGTGGCCCCGTTGGAATCGTCGGCATGATTGCCAAATCCATCCTTATCTCCTTCACGACTTTCCTTTACTTCATTGGCTTCCTGAGCGCCAACTTTGCCATCATCAACCTCCTCCCTATCCCCATCGTTGACGGCGGGCATATTATGTTTTGCGGCATCGAGAAAGTCCGGAAAAAACCGATCCCCCAGAAAATCATGACCGCACTCATCAACGTCTTTTTCGTCCTGATCCTCGCCTTTTTCGTTTTTGTCACCCGCAACGACATCATGAAGTTCTTTCAGGGGAGGGGGAAAGAAAGCCCGGACAAGAAAGCCAAAATCCTCTGGCTCAATGTCCCGGAAGCTGGTGTTTCTCGCTCCGCCGACCAAGGTGAAAACAGCCAGCCCAAACAATAGTCCTCACGGTCGCCCCCCGGCCTTCCGTTCACCTCTATCGAGGACTTCCGACAGGACAAAATCGTCTGGAAGGTCATCCAGACCGAGCGCCTTCCGTGCCGGTCCCATCAGATAGTTCGACCCCGTGATGCACACGAACGATTCTCCCGAAGAAGAAACCCTCGATGCGTGCGCGATAGCCCCGTCAATCCGGCTGAAACAATGAATCTCCTTTTCAGGCAGGATCGAAACCGCCACCTCCCGCAGTTCCTCTGTGGGCAACGCCCGCTGACTCTTCGGCTCCGTGAGAACGATTCTCTGCGCCGTCGGCAAAAGAATCTCACACATCGTCCGATAATCCTTGTCCCGCAGAAATCCGGCAATCAAGGTCAACTCCGCTTCCCCGACCACATCCGAAAGCGTCTTTGCAAGAGCCTTGCAGGCGTGGGGATTGCACGCGGCGTCGAGAATGAAATTGGGTCGCCCGCCAATTACCTCAAATCTCCCCGGCCACCGCGTTTCCCGTATCCCCTCGTAAATCTTCGCCCGCTCAATGGCGAACCCTCGGCGCTGAAGCTCCTCGGCAACCGCAACCGCCAGGCAGCAATTCGCCGCCTGATGCTCTCCCAGCAAAGGTAGAATAACGTCCGAATAAGTCCCATTCTTGCCAACGACGTCGAGCTTTTGAACCGGCAACCTCAATTCCCGGCTCGCGAAGCCGATTTCCTCCCCAAGTCGCAGAAGCCTCGCCTTCTTCTCGCCGGCCTTCCGACGGATCACCTCCACAGCCGTTTCGTCCCGCTCCCCTAAAACAACCGTCGCCCCTTTCTTGATAATCCCAGCCTTCTCGGACGCGATCTCCGCCATCGTATCGCCCAGATACGCCGTATGTTCCAGACCAATCGCCGTGATGACCTCAATCTTCGACGGCAGAACGTTCGTAGCGTCCAGCCG
>JABMQX010000613.1 GCA_013203085.1 bacterium
CATGCGGAATCAACGGGAGAAAAAATCGGCGTGCCGACGGGATGGGCGCTGATCGCCCGCAACCTCCGCGCCGTGGTCGTCGGCACCATCAAGCCGATTCTCGTTTTCATGGGGCTGATTGCGGTTGTGTGGTTGGCAGGACTTCTGGGTCGCATCCCGCAAGTCGGACCTATTCTTTGGGGAATTGTATCCATCGTGCCGCTGGCGGCGGGACTACTGGCGATATTTATCATCGTCAAGCTTTTTCTTGTCAGCTTCCTTTTTCCGGCAGTGCTCTCCGTCACCAAAGAGAAGGGCACGGCCTGTTACAAGGAGTCTGTACGGCTCATTAAGGGCCACGCCGCCCACATTCTCGGCCGCATTGCAGTGACAATTCTTGTGTGCCTGATTTTCTACAAGGTTATCGTCGCGGGATTCGCCCTCACGCCTTCTCACAGTTCGAGAACCATGGGAGACAATAGCGTCACCCTCCGCGGCTCCGTCCTCCTGGACTACGTTGCCGGCGTTCCGGGGATTAGAGGGACAGCTCCCAGCGGATTCAACGTACAAAACCCAGCTGCTCCGTTTCTGAATGTGAGTTTGCTCCTCCCGAGAGGGACGCGGTTTGTCGGGGGATTGGTGTTTTCCCTGGTACTTATCGTTGTGGCGGTGATCATTTTTTCTCTACCGCTCCTTTTCTTCGCCCTGTCGGGGTATTGCGCGTACCAGTCGTTCAAGGACGCGCCGGAGCTTGTTCTCAAGACGGAGGCGGTGGATTGGTCCGGGATAAAGGAAACGGTCCAAGAGATCACCGGCAAACGAAAGAGCGGGTCTCCTGAGAAGCCCCCGGAGGAGGGATCTGGTTAGAACCATAAACAGAGCCCCCGGAGAACGCAGCCGCAGAGAGCCCATGGAGCGCAGAGAAAGTTCCTGTATATTTCCCTCACCTCTGCATCCCTTGCGCCCTCTGCGGTGATCAATTCTGAAGGTTACAAAAGTTAACTGCAGACAGCGCCGAGAGCGCAGAGAGTTGAACAACGAAAGGAGATGGCGAGAGATGAAGTTGAAGCCAATTGCTGATAATATTATCGTCGAGCGACTACAAGCCGAAGCGACAAAAGGCGGGATCGTCATACCAGATAGCGCGAAAGAAAAGCCAAAAGAGGGCAAGGTCGTCGCCGTCGGAAAAGGGAAACGGGACAAAGATGGCAAGCTCGTCCCTGTGAACGTGAAGAAAGGAGATAAGATTATCTTCGCCTCCTATGCCGGGTCCGACGTCGAGATTGACGGAAAAGAGTATGTGATCATGCGGGAGGAGGATATTCTGGGGATAATCGAGGATTGAGCTGCTGAAGACTTACCGCACAGTGCGCGGAGGTTGCAGAGAAGACCGGCCAAGTATTTCCATGCAACATTTCTGCGCCCTTTGCATGCTCAGCGGTTCCGCGCCGCATGCAGTTAGTTGATAGACAGTACTGGAATTGCATTTTGACCAGAAGATTGTATGGGGGTAAGACAAAATGGCGAAAGACATGGCTTTTAGTCGAGAAGCCCAAGCGTCTCTCCTGAAAGGTGTACGCACACTCACCGATGCCGTCAAGGTCACGCTCGGCCCTCGGGGGCGAAACGTGATGATCGATCAAGCATCCGGCTCGCCGCTGAGCACCAACGACGGGGTGACGGTCACAAAAGAAATCGAAGTCAAAAACCGCCTGCGGAACGTGGGCGTCGAGATGATCAAAGAAGTTGCATCCAAGACCAGCGATGATGTGGGCGACGGCACGACGACAGCTATTATTCTGGCCAACGCCATGGTCAAGGAAGGGTTCAAGAACATCACTGCGGGGTGCGACCCCATGTCCGTCAAAAGAGGCATTGACAAAGCCATCGAAGCCGTCGTGGACAACATCTGGAGCATGGCGAAGCCGGTCAAGGGGAGAAAACAAATCGAACAAATCGCCACCATTGCCTCCAACAACGACGCCGAGATCGGCACAGTCATCGCCGACGCCATGGAAAAAACCTCCGCCGACGGCATCATCGCCGTCGAAGAAGGCAA
>JABMQX010000614.1 GCA_013203085.1 bacterium
CGATCAGTTCCGCCCGAGGCGTGAGGGAGTGCCGTCGGGAGGCATCCAGCTTCAGGATCATGACAATCGGCTGTGGTATCGCAACATATGGCTCGTGCCGCTGAGAGAGGATTGAGCTGGGCCTCCACAAGATCAGGCAAGAGGACTTTTGGCCTCGAGCGGACGGCGCTGCGGGCAGATGAAAGAGGACGCGGAGATGAGTTGCAGCCGAGCGGTCTATTCGCCTCTGCTGGTAACACTGATTGCCGCGGGGATGGCCGGGGGGCCTTTGGTTTGCCCGGCCCAGACAGAGATGTCCTACATGCTCCTTGAGGGCAGCACGCTCACGGAGGACTGCGCCATATGCGACCGCCCAGCCATTATCGTGCCTTTGAGGGGAACGTTCCAGCTTGTCCTTCGAGAACAGAACCCTCTTTTCACCACCTATGACGTGCAGGAGATCAGATTCCAGAGTCAGGCGGAGATGTGGCCGTACGTCGTAACCGGTCAGGGGACGTACGAGATCGGTGGGGAAGTTGCTCTCGAGCAGCGAATGCTGCTCAATTTGCAGATCAATGACCTGCCCGATATTGTGCTGGAGCACGGCGAGCTGCCCGAAGAATGGAGTTGGCCAATGATCGATGTGTCTATTTCGCAGGAGCCGGTTGATCCCATGCAGGTGTTTAGCATGCATCTGATTGCAGCGCCGGTCCGCGAGATATGGTTCTCCACTGGGACAAGTTTCACGTCGGGTGCACTTCAACAGTCCGTAAGCTCTGGAGACCTCCTTTCACACGTGGGGCGTGTTGTGAAGAGCAATTTCGCCCTCGTGGGGAACCTGGGCATCATGCCCATTGTGCCCGACCTGGGTCTCGACGCCGCTGACATTGCGCCGGGTGGCGAGGTGCTTTTCTCGATTAAAGAGGATGTGCACAGCGAAACCCTCGGTTTGCTGCAAGACGGCGACCTTCTTTCTGAGCGTGGCAGGATCGTTCGGACTAACCAGGAGCTTACTTCCTCCTTCGGGCCGATGCCTCCGGCCCCGGACGTGGGACTTGACGCGGTCCTGATGATGGACAATGGCAAGATTCTTTTCTCCATCGAGGAAGAGCTTTTCTCCGAAGGTCTCGGCGTCACGCTTCGCCCGGGAGACCTCCTTTCTGACAAGGGGGTCATCATCCGCACCAATGAGCAACTTCTGGCAGAATTCGAGCCGGTCAAAGGGCAGGGTGACGTCGGCCTTGATGCGATTCACGTCTGGCCGGGCGGCGAAATATGGTTCTCCACCGAGGTCGGTTTCCAGTCCGGAAGGCTCGGCGCCATCGGTGATGGTGACCTCTTGAGCGACACCGGTTCGATTGTACTCAGAAACCTGGAGCTGCTTGCGCCTTTTGCGCCCCTGGAGAAACTGGGCAATTTTGGGTTGGATTCCCTGTTCCTCGTCATCGAAGAGGGTCTCCCAACGTCATCCGTGCGCGAGATAAGACTCACGGTGGAAGATGGTTCGGGCGATGTGCGAATTGAGTGGCTCAGCGATGAGAGGGTCTTCCAGGTGGAACAAGCAGATGAACCTGGCGGCCCGTATGTGCCACTGGGAGACATCAGCCCGGAGATGATCGGCACTGACAAAGCAGCTCGCGGCAAGGCAAAGTCCTTCTACCGTATCCGCGAGTGGTAGCCGGCATGCGGCTGTATTACAATGCCGTCTCAGGCGGTTTTCCCTCGCTGATGTGGCGGGCTCTGTTTCCGGCGTCGGTTGACTGATTGTTTCGGTCGAAGGCAGCTTGACAGAGCGAGTCTCGTATTTACCGACGTTGACAGGTGCTCCTCCCCGTGGTATATTTATTGTAAAGGACGTAGTCGAAAGATGTTTTGGCTTTTCCCCCACTGTGTCAGCCTCGTGACGCCAAAGAAAGTTCCCTGCAAAGGCTTCCATGAAAACGTCCGGCAAATGCAGCTCTGTCCCACGCCCATCGAGTAGATTCGTTTGTTCTTCCGCCCTCCTGGCTTTTGCTCTCTTTCTTTGCCTCGGCGTTTTCGCGGCCAAGAATAATGGTGCGAATAGCCGATGCATACGCCTGAAAGCAAGGACGATCAAAACCTCGGCTACTCTTTCCGTCCAACCCGCCAAATCCCTTTCCACCGACAAAGGGCCGCGCTACTACATCGTTCAGCGGTCGCAGCGCGTCAGCAAGAAATGGCGCGAGGAGCTGGCGGCTCTTTCGCACCGGGTAGTGGGCTATCTGCCGGATGATGCTCTGGTGCTCGAGGCGTCGCCTCAACAGCTATCGCGTATTTCGCGGCTGAAAGGAGCGTGCTGGGTGGGGCATTATCTCCCGGAGTACAAGATTTCTCCCTCCTTGGGGCGTCTGACCGAACTGAGACATGCCGGAGTAACTTCCGCCAAGGAGGTCTGCTCGCTGCTGGTGAGCGTCTTTCCGGGATGCGATGTTAGCAGTGTTATCTCAGCAATCGAGTCCGTGGGCGGGAGGGTTGAATCATTCTTTCCGGGGTCTCTGCGGAGTCATCTCAAGATGAATGCGGAAAAAGGCCGGATTCCTGCCATCGCGCGACTTGAGGAGGTGGAATGGATCGAGCAGTTTCATCCATTTGTTCTCGCGGGTCGTGTTCGGACCGAACCTCTCATTGCGGAACCGGATATCCAGGTTCAGATCATTAACGCGCCTCAGGTTTGGGAACGGGGCCTCACGGGGGCGGGGCAAGTTGTAGCGATTTGCGATACCGGGCTTGACGTGGGCGTGAACGGGACGCCCATGCACGACGATTTCGAGGGGCGTATCGAAGCTGCCTACGCTCTGGGGCGGCCGGACTTGTGGAACGACCCGGATGGGCACGGAACTCACGTCGCTGGAACCGCTGTGGGCAACGGGACCTTCTCCGACGGGGAATTCAGGGCGCCAGCGTACGAATCTCGGCTTGTGTTTCAATCGGGCTATGTCTCGGATGAAGATCCCCTCGGTGGGGTGCCAGTCAATCTGTACGACCTCTTCGAGCAGGTCTATTCGGAGACGCCGGCGAGAATCCACAGCAATAGCTGGGGCTCGCCCGACAGGAGCGCTTATAGTTTATTCTCGTTTCAGGTGGACGAATTCGTCTGGGAGCACAAGGATTTCCTGCTGGTCTTCGCAGCGGGCAACGACGGCGTGGACGCGGATGGGGACGGGGTCATAGACCCCGGTTCCCTTTATTCCCCGGCAACCGCCAAGAACTGCATCGCCGTGGGGGCTTCGGAAAACGTTCGCAGCAGCGGCGGGCTGTCGCAATACACATGGGGTCTCCTGGGTCTTCTGTCAGGGAGATGGTCGGCCAATCCGATTGGGGATGATCTCCTGTCCGATAACGAGAATGGGATGGCGGCGTTCAGCAGTAGGGGGCCTTGCCTCGACGGGAGGATAAAGCCTGACCTCGTCGCCCCCGGGACGGACATCATTTCTTGCCGCAGCCAGGACCCCCAGGGCAAACAGGCCACAAAGCTGCTTTCCTGGGGCGTGTACAACGATTACTACGTTTACATGGGAGGGACGAGTATGGCGGCACCGGCGGTCGGAAGCTGTGCCGCTCTGGTCCGCCAGTTCTATGTGGACGTCAAGGGCGTCAGTAATCCGAGCGCGGCTTTGTTGAAAGCCACATTGATCAACGGAGCCGCGGAGATGTCGCCGGGGCAGTACGGAACCGGGCCTTACCGGGAAATGCCCGCTGCTCCTAATAGTGCCGAAGGCTGGGGAAGAATTGACCTGAAACGATCGCTCTATCCTGATGAACCAGCGGAACTGCTGTTTGTTGATGATACGCAGGGATTGGAGGCAGGTCAGTCCGAGACCTACCGATATGTTGTGGGAGATTCCGATGTGCCATTCCGAGCCACGATGACCTATTCCGATTTTCCCGCATCCCCGGCCGCGGCTATCGCTCTTGTGAATGACCTGGACATGACTGTAACAGCACC
>JABMQX010000615.1 GCA_013203085.1 bacterium
ACAAAGCCTCCACCAATACCTTCGCGAGTTTATCCGGATTGTGTCGGATAAGGTCCTGTTTCTCCCAGAGGATTCGCTTCCCCTCGATGTCTTCCATCACGTCCTCGTAGATTGGCTTGACGGGGCCGAAATACCCCTCCGGGCGGACGAAACCCGCGCCGTCCTCCTCGTAGCGCCTCAAAATGGCAGGGGGCGGTTGACTATTGTTGATAATGACGTAGTCAAGAACTCCTTCGCCAAGATACTTCTCGATTGTGGCGACATGTCTGGCGGCGTCGAATCCATCGGTTTGTCCGGGCTGGGTTACGATGTTGCAGACATAGATTTTCTTTGCGGCGGATTTCCTTATGGCTTGAGCGATGCCGCTAATCAAGAGATTGGCGATGATGCTTGTGTAGAGGCTGCCGGGCCCCAGGACGAGCAAATCGCTCGATAGGATTTCATCAACCGCTTCTTCAAACGCTTCGGTGTCGGGAGGTTTGAGGAAAACCTCTTCGATTTCCGGTTTTCCGGGCTTCCTGACGTTGTACTCTTCCTCGAGGAGAGTCCCGTCTCGAAGCCGGGCGCAAATATGCGTGTCGCGGAGGGTCGAGGGGAAGACCTTTCCGGAAATCGCCAGGATGTTGCTTGTTTCCTTGAGGGCTTGCTCGAAGCTCCCCGTAACCTTCGCCATTGCGGCAATGAGGAGGTTTCCGAAGCTCATGCCGTCCAACCTGCCACTGTCGAAACGGTAGTTGAACAGCTCATGGAGCAGCTCTTCTGATTCGGAAAGAGCTATCAGACAATTGCGGATGTCCCCCGAGGGGAGAACGCCGAGGTCTCGCCTGAGGCGCCCAGAGCTCCGCCCGGAATCCGTTACAGTCACGATGGCAGTGAGGTCGCGAGAGTAGTTCTTCATGCCCTCCAAGACAATGGGTAAGCCGGTTCCTCCACCGATGGCCACCACTCTGAGGCTCCTTTTCTTTCCCCTGAGCTTCATCGCTCGCAGGACCGTGAGAAGTTCCGAGATAGAGCGGATTTTGAAATCCGGCCTCTCCAGCTCCACAGAAGGAGCGAGGTTCTTAAAACGTCCGTGCACCATTTGAACCGTCGTCATTCCGAGGAGGTTGCATATCTTGATTTCCGAATGGATGCGGTCCCCGACGGAGAGGAGCTCCTCCGCCCTCAGGCCGGACTCTTCCATAAGCTCAATGTAACATTCCTCCTTGGTGATGCCCCTGTCATCGTCGTTGATGATGATACGATCGAACAAGTTCTTCAAGCCGAGGAGCCCTATTTTCTTTTCCTGCCTGGCATAGACGCCGCTGGTTACGAGGAAGAGCTTCAGGCCGGTTGAGCGAAGTTTCACAAGGGTCGAAGTGACGTCGGGAAGAGGAGATATGTCCCCCACCTCGTCTTCATTATAGGCGCGCATGACCTCGGTGACGAAGTCGTTACCGCGGCCGTACATGTCGGCAATTCGCGCGAAGGTTCTGAAGCGCGGGCCGTGCTCCTCCATCAACTTGATCTGCAGCCGGTACGCCTCCTCCAATGTCAGAGGCAATCCCGCTCCCAACATGGCCCTGGCAGCTCGCCGTTGAGCAGCTTCGCGAAGATGGACCGTGCAGTCGTAGAGCGTATCGTCGAGGTCGAAAACGATTCCTTTGATTTCCGCCATTTCGCTCCTTCCCCGTCCCACCCAATAAGGCCCCGGCGCTCAAGGCACCTTATTCAGGACGGCTTTTGCCTCGGCGGCTTGCCAGCAGAAGGACGACCTTGATCAGCGACTCCCGGCTGGCAACTATGATGTCCTCGTGAAAACCGCAAGTTGTCAGAAGCTCACCATCGTCCGTGGCGTAAGTAATATAAACTTGTATCTTGGCCTCGGCGCCGACGTTCCACTTTTTTGGCAAGCCCACCTGATAGTTCACCAGCCGGAAGTTTGTCGGCAAACCAGCTTTCCGAAAAGCCTCCTTCATCGCTTTGAAGCTGATGGCTACGGGTCCGTTCTCGTCATCCTCAAAAACCTTGTGCTCCTTTCCGTCAAGCCTGACCTTGAGGATACAGGAGTTATCGTGTTCGAGGTTCTCCTTGTACTTGGCGTAATGGGAGGTTACGTCGCATCTATGCACCTCAATGTCCGTTTTTACTTCGCCGAAATGCTTGAGCGTGAGGAGCTCATGCTCGTTGTCGAGGAGGCCGAGGTTGAACCCCTCGGCGCATTTCTGGTGAATCTCCTCGAGCATGGACTGCAGGCGAGGATCGTTCTTGTCCGCCTGGTAGCCAAAGGAACGTGCCACGGCCATGGCGCTGGCTTTGCCTGAGTTGGTTGACAGGACAATTCTGGTTCTATTCCCGACGGCGGAAGGGTCAATGTGCTGGTAGCTGGCACCTTTCAGGACAGCGTCCACATGGACGCCGCCATCGTGGGCAAAGGCTTTTTCCCCGCAGAAAGGCTGGCCCACTCTTGGCTTCAAGCCTGCGACACGATAAACCTTCTCGCTCAGTGCAGTGAGCCTCTCCAGACGAATAGCTTTTGGCAACTGATAGGAAGTTTTCAGGGCGAGAACGGCGATAATTGTGTTGAGATTCGCATTGCCGACTCTTTCTCCAAAGCCGTTAATGGTTCCCTGTACGTGTGTGCAACCGGCCCGGATAGCCTCGATGGTGTTTGCGACCCCCAAACCGCTGTCATTATGAGCGTGGATGCCCAAGGTCACAGGGCGGTCCCTCGTCGCTTTGGCTATCTCTTCGTCCGTCTCGAGAAACTCCCTGACTTTCCGAACAATGTCGCCAACCTCGTAGTGAAGACAGCCGCCGTTAGTCTCGCAGAGCGCTATCACGTCCGCCCCGGCGAGGATCGCCTGTTTGACGGTTTGCAGGGCGTACTCAGGGTCGTCCTTGTATCCATCGAAAAAGTGCTCGGGGTCGTAGATGATTTCCTTAATGGGGTTGATCGGATTGTCTCGTAAGTAGCGGAGCGTGACATCAATGGCTTCGAGGTTTTCCTCAGGGGTAGCTTTGAGCTGATTGGAGACGTGGTGCAGCCACGTCTTGCCGAAGATGGTCGCCGTCTGAACACCGGACTCCAATAGAGACCGCAGAACGACGTCGTCCTCGACCTTTCCCCTGATCTTCTTGGTCGAGCCGAAGGCCGTGAGCTTGGAGTTTTTCAGCACGATTTTCGAGGCTTCCCGATAAAAGGCCT
Source organism: bacterium (assembly GCA_013203085.1). GTDB lineage: Bacteria > Auribacterota > JABMQX01 > JABMQX01 > JABMQX01 > JABMQX01. The sequence continues at coordinate 3,188 of JABMQX010000615.1, forward strand.
CATCCACGGAGTTGGGGCGCGGCCAGCCGCCCTCGATGTAATCGAAGCCGAAATCGTCGAATTCTCCCAGTAGGTCCAGCTTTTCGCCGAGAGTGAAGTTGATATCCGAGGACTGACTGCCGTCCCTGAGTGTTGTGTCGTAGAGTTTGATTTCCTGTTGTTCCATTTTGCCTTCCCGCCCTTTAGTGTGTTCAAGTGGAAGTTCGTCTGATTGCGAAGCTTCGGGCTAACGTGTCACCTTGATGTCATCGCTGCCTATGGCCGTCATCAAGGCGAACCGAGGTCGTACACCTCCGGATTGACGCAGTTGGGCGCCCTCTCTCCTTTCAACATCGCCAGAAGATTCTCCGCCGCCATGACCGCCATTTTCGTCCGCGTGGCGATTGATGCCGAGCCGATATGTGACAGGAGCACAACATTATCAAGCTCCGCCAAACCCCGCCTCAGACGGGGCTCATCCTCATAGACGTCGAGTCC